>JANMPY010000374.1:0-7950 GCA_031370095.1 Betaproteobacteria bacterium | reverse complement strand
CTCGCCGGTTCGCTCTCCGGTGGCTGGAAGCAACGCCTCTCGCTGGCCGCCTGCATGTTGCATCAACCAAAATTGCTGTTGCTCGATGAACCAACCGCAGGTGTTGACCCAAAGGCGCGCCGCGACTTCTGGGATGAAATTCATCGTCTTGCGGGTGCCGGCATTACCATCCTCGTGACGACGCACTACATGGATGAAGCCGAGCGCTGCACACGACTGGGCTACATCGCCTACGGGCGACTGCTCGCGACCGGGACGATGCAGGAAGTGATCGCACAGCAGCATCTTGCGACCTGGATCGTGCGCGGACCGGAACTGGCTGCGCTGGCCGAAAAATTACGCGCCGTTAACGACGTCTCGCAGGTCACCGCGTTCGGCAACACCTTGCACGTTACCGGCCCCGATGCAGCGGCACTGACCTCATCCTTGCGCGCGCTCAATCTCGGCGAGCGCTATCAATTGGAGGAAACGGACACGGCACTTGAAGATGTGTTCATTCATTTAATGGGTAAAGCGGAAGACAATTTCCAATGAAGCTGACTTCGCTGTCTTTTGCCCGTTTGACTGGTGTGATGATCAAGGAATTCATCCAGATGAAGCGTGATCGCATGACCTTTGGCATGATCGTCGGCATTCCGGTTATACAACTCATCATGTTCGGTTTTGCGATCAACGCTGACCCCAAAAATTTGCCGATCGCCATCGTCTCGGCGGACAACAGTGTCTATTCGCGCAGCCTGATTGCCGCGATGGAAAATACCAAGTACTTCACCGTCGTCAAAGTGGCTGAATCGGAAGCCGAAGCCAATCGATTGCTGGACTCAGGGGACGTGCAGTTCGTCGTCACCATTCCGGTCGACTTCGCGAGGAAACTCGTGCGCGGCGAACGACCCAGCCTGTTGATCGAGGCCGATGCCACCGATCCTTCCGCCACCGGTAATGCGATAGCGGCATTGCAGGCACTGCCACGTTTGGCGTTGCAGCGCGATCTCGTCGGTCCGTTGCAAAATTTGGCAGCACAGCCGGATCCGATCGATCTGCGCATACATCGCCGCTACAACCCCGAAGGCCTTTCACGCTACAACATCGTGCCCGGCCTGATCGGTACCATTCTCACCATGACAATGGTGATGATGACTGCGTTCGCCATCACCCGCGAGCGCGAACGCGGCACCATGGAAAATCTGCTCGCCACACCGGTGCGACCGATCGAGGTAATGATAGGCAAAATCGCGCCTTACATCATCGTCGGCTACATTCAGGTGAGCGTTATTTTGCTGGCCGCAAAATTGCTCTTCGCGGTGCCAATGGTGGGAAGCCTCGCGCTGCTTTCATCGGTTCTGTTGCTATTCATCGCCGCCAATCTCGCCTTGGGTTTCACGTTTTCGACGGTTGCAAAAAATCAACTACAGGCAATGCAGATGTCGTTCTTTTTTCTGTTGCCGTCAATTTTGCTTTCCGGCTTCATGTTTCCGTTTCGCGGAATGCCGGGCTGGGCGCAGGTGATCGGCGAATTGCTGCCGGTCACGCATTTTCTGCGGGTGATTCGTGGCATCCTGCTTAAGGGCAATGGCTTTACGGAAATCTGGCCGCACCTTTGGCCGATCGCACTGTTTATGTTCGTTGTGGCGACGATTGCGCTGATCCGTTATCGCGAGACTCTGGATTGAGCCCGCGATAAAGCACGTCTGAAGAGACCCGGTCAGGATCTGAGGATGCCGTCCATAGTTCGCGCTGCATTTCATTTAACGCATGAACAACCGGATCATGTTCGCGCGCGCGCTGCGTGATGAACCACAGCGTGGAATCAATCTCGGCGTCGTTCCAGATGCAGACTTCACCCGCCGCCGCTTTTTCAATCGCGACCTCTTCGCGCATCAAGGCCATACCGACACCTGACACCACGAGCGAGGCGATCACCGCCTCCTGATCGGCTTCCACCACGGGGCCGGGCGTGACGCCGTGTTGCGCCAGGAGCGTGTGTGCAAGCTGATGATGACTGCTGATGGGCGGCGGAATGATCCACGGCATCGCGGCAACCTGCTCCCACCCGACGAGCCGCAAGCGATCCGCCCATGCCGCCGGGGCGACAACCCTGAAGACCAGACGACGCAGCAGCAGCCCGACCACGCTCGGATGCCGTAGCTCACCGTAATAAAAACTTGCGTCGAGCAAACCATCGCGCACCTGATCGAGTGCGACACCGGTGATCCCTTGATGCAGCTCCATTTCCAGCAGCGGATGTCGCGCGAGTGCGGCGTGCATGAATTCGCCGATGCGGGTCAGCTTTGGATCGCTCAAAGTGCCGATACTGGCCTTGCCCTGGAGCTCGCCCTTGAACGATAGCGCGACGTTATCCATGACACGCACCGCTGCCAATATTTTTTCGGCCTCACTCAGCAGGCGCGCACCGGGCGCTGTCAGCACCATGCCATTGGCGGTGCGGTCGAACAACGTCAAGCCGAATTTGTCTTCAAGCGCCTTCAGCTGCGCGGATACCGCAGGCTGGCTCACGTGCAGCTTTTCGGCTGCGCGGGTGAGCTGGCCGAGTTCGGCGATGGCCGCGAAGCTGCGTAGTTGGTATAGCTCCATCGAAGTCGATCTTTGGGTTGGTCTGAAACTCATTCTATGCCTAAATGTTGCGATGCAACAAATACTTGGCGGCATTATCAGAAAATTCAATACCCAGCATCCAAACATACGATTGGATAATTAAATGGCTCGCCCCTATCTTGTTCCTTGTGCAACGCAGCAAGTGCGTCAATAAATCAGCAGAGGGTGTGACATGAAAATGACCGATCAAATGGAGCGCGATTATTTCCAGGGCGAATTAGCCAATGGTCGGGCGAATCGCGGCGAAAGCACCCGTGCCGACGATCTCAACGCGGCCTCGGTGGTGATGGCGGTGTGGGTCATTAGCGCGCTGCTCTTGATCTGGTTCGGTCGCTGATCACGCGGCGCATTTGCGCAGCCCTGCAGTAGCGGGTGGATATTTAAGGAGTTCGTATGAAAGAGTTTAAAACTGTCGCATTCGCTGGATTTGAAAAACAGATCAGCGATGCAGGGCTCATCGGTCGCGCCGCTGTCGGTGAAGCAATTGGCGACCACATCGCCGAAATGTGGTTCGCCACAAAGCGCCTGATTTCGCGATTCAACGCGCCACCTGACACCAGGTCCAGAGTCGCGATGCGCCATTGAGCCTGCGGTAACGTCTCCTCCTCCACGCCGATGGCGTGGATTCAGCCTCGACGACTTATGGTCATCGAGGCTTTTTTATTGGGTAAAAGTCTAGCATTGGCGCGGCGTTTGAGGAATTTGTGCTTCGAAAAGCCCATGGATAGGCGGTCTTTGCTGAGGTGTTGCCAGTAGTGCTCTTCATGATATTTAATGACGGTGAGACTTTTCAAGGTGGTTCGGTCAGCCGCAGTCTCGAATCACGGCCCCAGTCGTTTCAAAAACACGCCCATTTCTTTGGCCGCCTGCTTGTCGCCTTTCGCATTCGCCGCAGCAATTCCGCTGCCGTACGCCGCCCGCGCGCCGGCCTCATCGTGCGAAAGCGCCAACGCTTTGCCGAGCAATTTCCAGGCGGCAGAATAATTGCTGTCCTGCGCCACTGCTGCGCGCAAATGCAGCACCGCCTGATCGAGGGCGTCAGCCTTCAGGTATTCGCCCCCGAGCGAAAAACGCAGCAGCGGATTATCCTTGCCCTGCGCCAGCATTTTTTCAAAACTTTCGATCATGCCCATTGCGATCAACTCCTAAAGTATGCATGCGCCGTACGGATGTAGTTTCGGCTATTATCAAGCCAGCACACAAAGACTTTTTTGTTGGGCCGATGTGACCTCAATCCGATCTTACTTACCATGTGCCCGTATACGGGTGCATTCCGCACAGGAGCGCTTCATGTTCCGACATATTCGTTTCGCATTTTCTTGTCTGTTTGTTTTTGCCGTATCAGTCTGCGTACACGCGCAATCCAAATCGCGCGATGTTTCCATCGGTCTGCAAGCCGCCATCACGTCAATTGATCCGCACTTCCACAATCTCTCGCCGAACAACGCGATGTCGCTGCACATATTCGAGCCATTGATTCGGCGTGATGAGAATCAAAAGCTGATCCCTGGCCTCGCCACCTCGTGGAAAGCGCTCGACGATTTGACCTGGGAATTCAAGCTTCGGAAAAACGTGCGTTTTCACGATGGCTCGCCATTCACGGCAGACGATGTCGTGTTTACATTAAAACGCGTGCCGGACGTGCCGAACAGCCCGTCGTCGTTCGCGACCTTCACCAAACCGATCATCGAGGTGAAGGTGGTCGATCCACACACGATCATTTTTAAAACCGACACTGCGCATGTGTTGCTGCCATCCGATTTGGCTTCCGTGATGATCGTCTCCAGATTGAACGGTGATAAAGCAACGACTGCCGATTACAACGCAGGTAAAGCTGCGATTGGCACGGGCCCCTACAAATTCGCCGAGTACGTGCCGAATCAGCGCGTCGTGTTAAAGCCCAATTTTGCCTACTGGGGTGGCGAGCAACCGTGGGAAAAAGTCACGTTCAAAATGCTCACCAACCCGGCGGCGCGCGTGGCTGCTTTACTGTCGGGCGATGTGCAGATGATCGAAACGGTGCCGACAGCCGACATCGCCAAGCTCTCGACCGACAAAAATTACAGTCTCGTTGACAAAGTATCGAATCGCGTCATTTACGTACACATGAATCAAAGCACCGACAAATCGCCACCTTTCGTGTTTGACAAAGCCGGCAAGCCGTTCGACAAAAATCCGTTCAAGGATGTGCGGGTGAGGAGAGCCTTGTCGATGGCCATCAATCGCGATGCCATCGTTGACCGCGTGATGGAAAAAAAAGCGGTTTCGGCGGCGCAACTGTTGCCGGATTTTTTTTACGGTACCAGCAAAAAATTAAAGCCAACCAAATTTGATGCCGAAGGCGCTAAAAAATTATTGGCTGAAGCGGGCTACCCGAACGGTTTTGCGATGACGCTGCACGGACCGAACAACCGCTACATCAACGACGCCAATATTGTGCAGGCGATTGCGCAAATGTATTCGCGCATCGGCATCGACACCAAGGTCGAAACGATGCCGTCAGCCGTATATTTCACACGCGCCACCAAGCTTGAATTCGGCTACATGTTGCTGGGCTGGGGCGCTGAAAGCGGCGAGCAGGGTTCTCCGATGCGCTCCCTTTTGGCGACGTTTGATCAGGCCAAAGGCATGGGTGTCACCAACCGTGGCCGCTACTCCAATCCTGCGTTCGACAAAGTGCTGTCCGACGCACTGGTGACAATGGATGACAAAAAACGTGAAGGCATGATTCAGCAGGCGGCCGAAATGGTGATGGGCGATGTCGGTTTGATTCCGCTGCATTACGAAGTCAGCACCTGGGCCGCGCCAAAAAATCTCAAGTACACGGCGCGCACCGATCAATACACGCTGGCGATGGGATTGAAACCGGTGAAGTGATGAGCGCTATTGTGTAGCCGTATGATAATTCTGGGAGCACCGATGCATTTATTCATTCGCAGCTTGTGTGTTTTGGCGGGTTTGATTTGTCCGCTGCTGGCTTCAGCCGCCAATCAGACCGTGACCTTCGCGCCAGTATCGACGGTCGGGCTCGGTGTGTCACCGATCACGTTGACGGCGACATCCAACAGTGGACTCACCGCTTTCACCTACGCCACCACTAGCGCCACGAGCATTTGCACGGTCGCTGGCGACAAGCTCACCGTCACTGGTGTCGGCATTTGTGCGCTTACTGCCAATCAGGCGGGCGACGCCAACTTTGCCGCCGCCTCGGCCACCGCCAATGTGAACGTCGTCGCCAGTCAGGCGACCGTCACGCTCATCGCTGTCCAGTCGCGAAAAACGCACGGCGCAGCGGGCACCTACGATGTGCCAATCGACGTGGCGCCTGTGGCAGGTGCGGTCACTGTCGAGCCGCGCGCGGTTAATGCAGGGCACAGCATCGTTTTCCAGTTCAGCGGCCCGGTGACGTCTGTGCGTTCCGTGAGCGCGGTGGATGCGTTCGCCAATACGCAAGCCGCATCGTTGTCGGTCGCGGCAAGTGAAGTCACCGTGGGATTTACGAGTGTGAGCGATAACAACAGCCTCAGGATATCTCTGCTCGGCGTAAATGACGCGGTGGATCAAGTCATCTCGGTTGGTTTTCTGGTTGGCGACACGAACAACTCGCGCTCGGTGAATGCGAGCGATATCAGCGGCGTGAAGGCGCGATCCGGACAGGCAACGACGGGGTCAAATTTCAGGTTTGACGTGAACGCCAGTGGCAGCATTAATTCCTCGGACATCTCAACAGCCAAGGCGCGCTCCGGGCTGGTGTTGCCGGTTCCCGTTGTGCGCACCGCGCCGACGATCACGTCAGGTGCGCCACCGAACGGTATCGTCGGTCGCGCGTACAGCTTTACGTTTGCCGCGACCGGTACCGCGCCGATTCGCTGGACGGTCACCGCGGGTATGCTACCGGCGGGCTTAACGTTGAATGCGAATTCCGGCGTGCTAAGCGGGACACCGAACGCGCAAGGCTCGCCCACCTTCACCGTGCAAGCCGCCAATGGCACGCTGCCAAATGCGACGAGCGCGTTAACAGTGGTGGTCAATCCCGACACCTTCATCACCAGCGGCGCACCACCGGTCGCGACCGTGAGTTTTGCGTACAGCCACACTTTCACGGCAGCGGGCCTGCAACCGATCACCTGGTCGGTCACGGCAGGCACGCTACCCGCATGGGCCACTCTCAACGCCAACACCGGCGTATTTTCGGGCACACCAACCAGTGCGGGCAACTTCTCATTTACGGTCACCGCGACCAGCACAGTCGCCGCAGCCAATCAAGCCGTCGCACTGACCGTGAACCCGCCGGTCGCGCCCACCATCACCAGTGGCACGCCACTGGGCATCGGGTCGATCAACCAGTTCTATAGCTTCACGTTTGCCGCGACCGGCACGTCGCCGATTAGCTGGTCGCTGGCATCGGGCTCACTGCCGCCCGGCTTAACGCTGTCACCGACCGGTGTGCTCAGCGGCACGCCGACCACCGCTGGTCTTTCCATTTTTTCAGTGCAGGCGGCGAACGGCGTGTTGCCGAATGCGGTTTCCGCAAATGCAGCCATCAAGGTGACGACCACGGACGTTTCAACCGATGGTGTTACCTTGCCGAATGTATCTAAATTCGCATTCATCATTCCACCGGAACGCGTGATGCCGTTGTTGAATGGAGCAGGTCAGGAAGTCAACGCCTACCCGATGAACCCTGCCCGATGCGCCACAACGCCTCCACTCACGCGCTCGTGGCAGCACAACATCGATCTTGCCGACTACAAGGGCAAAAATGCCTTCGACTTTTTTGAGATGCCGGCCAACCAAGCGTTAAGTTATAAATTCACCGTGGGTATCGACGATGCAGCGGGCGGCTTTATTTACAACGACGCCTCGAACGCCAGAGTGCGACCGACATTTATTTCAATCACCCAGACGCCATGTAATTTTGACGTGACGAAACTGGAGCCCGGACCAAATCGCGATCCCTGCTTTTCCACAGGCATCAACGGACAGGGCGTTAACTGGGCAAACATTACGACCGAGCTGCCCGCGTCGTATTGCCGACTGGTAAAAGGCACGACGTATTACCTCAATCTTCGCTTTCAGGATGGGCGACCCGCAATGGACGGCGGCTCGCCGACCACGGACTCCTGTACCGGCGTAGGAAATTGCGGCGGGATTATTCAAATCCTGTAAACACGATTACTGGCGCGCCTCACAGGCCAAAAATTCTCCACGATGCCCGTCAATGCTGGTGTTTCGATCTTTTTTGCGGTGGCAGCCCACCAGTTCGTGGCCACCAGGCACCTGTCGAATCTACAATTACAAAACATCACTCATCGATCCAGAGGGAATCACAATGGC
>JANMPY010000339.1:0-5395 GCA_031370095.1 Betaproteobacteria bacterium | reverse complement strand
AAACGCCTACCGTGTCGAGACTCTCCGATTGCACTTTGACACCAGTGCGTGGCACCAGGCCGAATGTCGGTTTGAATCCCACCACCCCGCAAAACGCGGCCGGCCTGATTACCGAGCCCGCTGTCTGCGTGCCCATCGCGATCCGTACCATGCCGGCAGCCACGGCCGCAGCCGAGCCGGACGACGATCCGCCCGGTGTGTGCTCGAGATTTTGCGGGTTGCGCGTTTTGGCGGGATAGGTGCCGGCCAATTCGGTGGTCGCGGTTTTGCCGATGACAACGGCGCCCGCCGCTTTCGCGAGCGCCACGCAGGCTGCATCGTGTTTTGCGATATTGCCTGCATAAATCGGTGTGCCACAGGCCGTCGGCATGCCTGCCACATCGATAATGTCTTTTACGCCGAGCGAGATGCCGTACAGCGGCCTGCGTTCGGTTGAGTGATCGAGTTGCCGCGCGCGTTTTAGTGCAGCATCACGATCCACAAATTCCCACGCACCGATCTGGCCATCTAGCATATCGATTTGCGCAAGACCATCCTCGATCAGGAATTCGCATTCGCCGAGCGTGTGCCCCATGATTTTTACCGCATCCCCGGCATCATGCCCTTCATACCGCGCATCATCTTGGCCATGCCGCCGCTGCCTTTCATCATCTTCATCATTTTCTGCATTTGCTCAAACTGCGCGATCAATCGATTCACTTCCTGCACGCTCACGCCTGAGCCCGCGGCGATGCGGCGTTTGCGGGTGGCTTTGAGCAAATCCGGTTTGCGGCGCTCGAGCGGTGTCATCGAATTGATGATGCCCTCGGTGCGGCGCATTTGTTTTTCCTGTAAATCCGGCGAGCCTTGCGCGGCCTGCGAAAGTTGCGCAGGAAGCTTATCCATCAACGCCGACATACCGCCCATTTTGCGCATCTGCTGCAACTGCATTTTGAAATCGTTGAAATCAAATCCCTTGCCCGATTTGAATTTCTCGGCGAGTTTTTTTGCCTCATTGACATCGACATTTTTCTGCACGTCCTCGATCAGCGACAGCACATCGCCCATGCCAAGAATGCGCGAAGCCATGCGTTCGGCGTGGAAGACTTCAAGTCCATCCATTTTTTCCGAGACACCGGCGAACTTGATCGGCTGGCCCGTGATGTGTCGCACCGAAAGCGCAGCACCACCTCGTGAATCACCGTCGAGCTTGGTCAGCACCACGCCGGTGAGCGGCAGCGCTTCAGAAAATGCCTTCGCCACGTTCACCGCGTCCTGGCCTTGCATCGCGTCGACGGTGAACAGCGTCTCAATCGGCGTCACCGCCGTGTGGATCGCTTTGATCTCCGCCATCATCATGTCGTCGATGGCGAGGCGGCCGGCGGTGTCGATAATCAGCACGTCATGAAATTGCGTTTTCGCGTGTTGCCTGGCCGCAACGGCAATATCGACGGGCTTCTCGGCGGGATTGCTTGGATAAAAATCCACGCCGACCTGTGCGGCCAGCGTTTTTAATTGCTCTATCGCGGCAGGGCGATAAATGTCGACGCTGACCAGCAATACTTTTTTCTTGTGCTGCTCTTTCAGTAATTTGGCGAGCTTGCCCGCGCTGGTGGTTTTGCCTGCACCCTGCAAACCTGCCATCAAAATGATCGCTGGTGGCGTGGTGGCGAAATTGAGCGGCAATGCGTTGAGAGTGGGTGGTCGCGTGGTCGATGGTGCGTCGCCACCCGACATTAGCGCCGTCAATTCGTTATGCACAATGCCGACGAACGCCTGTCCCGGAGTGAGACTCTGCATCACATCAGCGCCAAGCGATTTTTCTTTCACACGCGCGATGAAATCTTTCACCACCGGCAAGCCGACGTCGGCCTCGAGCAGCGCCATGCGCACATCGCGCAACGCATCGGCGATGTTGTCTTCGGTGAAGCGCGATTGTCCGCGCAGCGTTTTGACGATACCGGCGAAGCGGTTGGTGAGATTATCGAGCATGGTTTCCTACGTTGAAATCAGCCTCAGCGCGTCGCGGCAGCAGACGAGAAGAAATCGGGATGGTGTAAACTCGGCGCATGAAAATACTAATTTATTTTGCAAATTTAACTGCCGCTGATGCTGAGTTTTGACCTCCATTTTACCACCGCCGTTCTATACAGCCTGACCGCTCTGGCGGCGTGGTTGCCAGTGCAATCTACGGCCAACATGAACGAGGGAGCCCTGCCCGCAGGCAGGCTTGCCATGATGCGCACGGCGTTGCTGATCGGGCTGTTGTGCCACGGCGCGGCGCTCGGCCACGCCTTGTTTGACGGCGAGGGGCTCAATATCGGTTTTTCGCACGCGGTGTCGCTCATTATTTGGCTGGTGATGCTGGCCTACACGCTTATCGGATTCGATAATCAGTTGTTGAAAATAGTCGCGCTGTATCTTGCGCCGATCGCAGCACTCGCGGCGATGCTGCCGATGTTGTTACCCGCGCATCGCATCGTTAATTACGCTGGGTTCGCGTTCAAGCTGCATTTTGTCGTCGCGATTCTTGCTTACGCGCTTTACACAGTGGCCACGCTGCATGCGCTGCTGATGCTGTTTCTGGAAAAGCGTTTGCATGAAGGCAATTTGCCGCCGTTGTTGCAGGGGCTTCCTCCCTTGCTGCGCCTGGAGCGCTTGCTGTTTCAATTGTTGAGCGTCGCTTTTCTGCTGCTGACGGCGACCTTGGTGACGGGCGTGTTTTTTTCCGAGAATTTGTTTGGTAAAGCATTTCAGGTTAATTACAAAACCGTTTTCGCCGCGTTCTCCTGGGTAATTTTCGGCGGTTTGTTGTTTGGACACTGGAAGTTTGGCTGGCGCGGCAAACTCGCCGTACGCTGGACGTTGATCGGTTTCGTGTTGCTGCTGTTGTCGTATGTGGGCAGCAAGTTTGTGATAGAGATTATTCTCAAGCGCGTCTGAGCCAACGCGCGCATGGACTCCATTCCTATTAGCTGGTTGTTTGCAACACTCGCGTCATTGCTGTTGATTTCAGCTTTTTTTTCCATTGCCGAGACCAGCATGATGTCGCTCAATCGCTATCGCCTGAGTCACATGGTGACACAAGGGCGAAAATCTGCGGTCATGACGCAGGCGCTGCTCGCCAAAACGGATCGTCTGCTCGGTGTCATCCTGCTTGGAAACAATCTGGTCAATTCGGCGTCCGCAGTACTGACCGCGATCATCGCCGAGCGCCTGCTGGGAAAAGACGAGTATGTACTCGCCGCAGCGACAGGTGCCGTTACGTTTCTAATCCTGGTTTTTAGTGAGATCACGCCGAAGGTGATCGGCTCGCGTTTCCCGGAAAAAATCGCGCTGCCGGCCAGCTACGTACTGACGCCGCTTCTCAAGATTTCCTATCCCGTGGTTTGGTTCGTCAATTTGTTCGTTCAATTTTTGCTCCGGCTGATGCGTATCAGACCGGTGGTGGAGGGTGACACGCATTTATCGATGGAAGAAATGCGTACGCTGGTGCTCGAAGGTGGTCAATTCATTCCGAAGAAACACCAGAGCATCATGGTGAATCTCTTTGACCTGGAAAGCATGACGGTCGATGACACGATGACACCGCGCGCCTTGATCGAAGCGGTCGATGTTCAGGACGACATTGAAGATATTCGCAATACGCTGGCCACGGCGCATCACACGCGGCTGATTGCGTACGATGGCGATCTTTCCAATGTGGTTGGCGTGGTGCACATGCGCAAAGTGCTGAATGCGTCGCGCAAAGAGCCGCTGTCGCTGTCGATGTTAAAAGAAATCTGTCGCGAGCCTTACTTTGTGCCGGAAGGTACCGGGCTGCTCGCGCAACTGACGCAATTTCAGGAAAACCAGCGGCGCATGGCGCTGGTGGTGGACGAATACGGCGAGATCAAAGGCTTGGTGACCTTGCAGGACATACTCGAAGAAATCGTCGGCGAATTCACCAGCCAGTCGCCGATGAATACCGGCCTGTATCGCCAGCAGGACGACGGCAGCGTGATGGTCGAAGGCTCGTGCCCGTTGCGGGTGCTCAATCGCAAGCTTGGTTACGATTTTCCACTCGATGGGCCGAAGACCATCAACGGTTTGTTGCTGGAACAATTGGAAGATATTCCCGAGCCGGGCGTGGCCGTAAAAATTGCCGATGTCGCCATCGAGATCATGCAGGTGCAGGACAAGATGGTGAAAGTGGTGCGGTTGCCGCGTCGGGCTTGAACATTCCGGGTAATGCCGAGACTAAAGTTTTAAGGCTGAGGTCTCGGTCTTGATGAGATTGTCCCAGTCGGTTAGCGGAATCCGTGCCACAGGCTCGCTGCCACCTTTGTGATCCGGCAAAAACACCACAATTTCCGCCTCCTGCATCGCGCCCATGATGCGTTCCTCCGACTTCGGGCTGCCGTGGGTATGAGAGACGAGTACGCGATTGGTTCCTTTCGCAGGCGTCTCGGCGAGCTGCTTGAAACGTGCCGCATTAACATCGAAGCCGACGCGTTGACCGATTTGGTGATTCAAGTCTTCCGTAACCTCGATCGGCCCCAGACCCATAGCGTGCCCGGTATCGCGGGTGCGGCAAAATTGCGCTGTCAGTACCTGGCTGATCGGAATTTTTAGTGCCAGCATTGAAGCGCCGACTTTCTGTGCCTGTTCGCGCCCCGCGTCGGAAATATTTCGCTGGATCGCGCAGTTCTCCCACCATAGCGGCGTTTGGATCAGGTTGCCATCCTGACCAATGTTGGACAGTGCATGCCGCATGTAGAGGTTGAAGCCGCCTTTACGCAGCGCTTGCACCAGCGCCGTACCTTTGAGCTCCTTTGCGGCGTCGATCAGCGCAATATTGGGTAGCGGTGGTGTGGCGATTACCTGCAGCGCGGAAGCAACTGGCGTTGCGGAAATTACCTGTGGCGCCGCGCCTGCATACGACGGCAAATCAGCCACGGCCTGCATGCCAATCGACTGCCACTGACCCGGAGAAAGTGTGGTGATGTAGTGAAAGCGATTGCCCGGTTCCACCTTGAAAATTGCGGTGTGGCCTTCCTGCAAGGATGACAACGCTGGATGAATGATGGTCGGTGGTGTCGCGTGTGCGACCAGCAGACGATTGGTTTTTGGCGGCGTGGGCTTGCTGAGGAATTGCTTGATGCCGGCGCTGAAGCTGGCCAACGATGTCGCGCCCGGCGGTATTTTATTGAATGCAGTAATGTCATTGAGCGCTGCAGTGCGTTGTGGCGCGGCGACGCCAAGCAGGCCGGCCGTATCGTAAGCACGACAAAACTCGCTGCTCAATACCTCGTAAACAGCGATTCGCTGCCGCGATAACGCCTCGGCAACGGCACGCATCTGGGCTTGCACTTCCGGGCCGATGCGTTGGGTGTTTTGGCAGTCCTTCCACCATTCGCCGACCGCCACTTTATCG
>JANMPY010000338.1:0-2203 GCA_031370095.1 Betaproteobacteria bacterium | reverse complement strand
CGCCAAGGGTGATCGATCCTGCATGCGCAGGCAGCAGCCCCAGCAGTGTGCGAAACAGTGTTGTCTTGCCGCCGCCGTTCGGCCCGAGCACGCACAATACTTCGCCAGCGCGTACCAGCAGATTGATGTCTGTCCCTAGCGTGCGTCCGGGATGACCGTAGGCCAGCGCATGCGTTTCGATGAGGGCGCGCTGCATCATTGGCGTGACCGCGAATTGGATGCAGCCAGCAGCCAGAGAAACAACGGCGCACCGATCAGCGCGGTTAATACGCCCGGCGGTATTTCGATGGACGCGGCGACCCGGGCGACGGTATCGACGGCCAACAGAAAGCAGGCACCCAGTAGCATGCTGAGTGGCAACATGCGCGTAAACTCCGGGCCGACCAATAGCCGCGCGGCGTGTGGAATCAACAAGCCGATCCAGCCGATGATGCCCGAGATGGCGACGGCTGCGGCGGTAATCAAGGTGGCAGAAGCGACGAGGCCGATGCGCAGCCGACTCACGTTTACGCCGAGTGCGCGCGCTTCATCATCGGCAAGCGACAGCACATTCATGCGCCAGCGCAGCAGCCAGATGGGCACGAGACCGATCAACACCAGCGGCACAGCGACGATGAGGTCGCCCGGGGAAATAGAGCTTAAGCTGCCGAGCAACCAGAACGTGATCGCGGGCAATTGGTTATACGGATCGGCCAGATATTTCACCATCGCGATACCCGCGCCCAGCAGCGTGCCGACCACCACGCCGGTGAGAATCAGCGCGAGGATCGGGTCGTGTCCGCGCACGGCGTTGCCAATAAAAACCACCATCGCGACCGCCACCAAGCCACCGGCAAACGCGAAGCCCTGCACCGCCACAACGGGCAAGGCCAAAAAAATTGCCAGTACCGCACCGAACGCGGCACCGCTGGAAACGCCAAGAATATCGGGCGACACGAGTGGATTGCGAAACAGATTCTGATAGACCGCACCGGCCGCGGCGAGTCCAGCGCCGATCAGCACGGCGGCAATCGCACGCGGCGCGCGAATCTGGAAAATGACCGCATCGAATGTGGTCGGCAGCGCGTGCGTCGTGCCGATCAGTTTTGCCCACAGCACGGTGATCAATTCGCCGGGGCTGATCGCGAAACGGCCAACCGATAATGCGACGATCAACAGCACGATGAGCAGTGCCAACGTCGCGAACAGCAACATTGATGCGTTCCGTGACGCATGCGGCTTGGTCAAACCGGAGGCTTCATGCATTCCACATCACCGTGCCGACACCATATGATCTTTACCATTCAAAACGTGGATTGTTGACGTTAGCCGTCGTGTCAGCGGAAGGCGACCAATCGAGCGCTTAAAATAAGTGAGTTTAGACAGCATAATCATGCATTGTCTTTGCTGGGCAAAAATACTGCAAGCGCTGCGCCGTGATTGCCACGACGCGCAGTGTTTTACATACATCAGAATGAGAGCACGAAAGCGACATGAAACATCTTTTTTGGAAAATGATTAGCGTGTTATTTTTGACCGTTGCAATATTGTCGGCCAGTTTCGTCAGCGCTCAGCAATCAAAGCCACGCGCGCTGCGATTGGCGACAACTACCAGCACCGAGAATTCGGGTTTGCTCGCCGCACTGATGCCGGTGTTTGAAAAAAAACTTGGCGCACCGGTGCGGGTTATTGCCGTGGGCACGGGCCAGGCGTTAAAGCTTGGTGAGCGCGGCGACGTCGATGTGGTGTTGGTACATGCCCGGGAGGATGAAGACAAATTCGTTGCAGCTGGATTTGGCGTAAACCGGCGCGATGTGATGTACAACGACTTTATCCTGGTCGGACCCGCGAACGATCCGGCCGGTATTCGCGGCATGACGCGGATCGGTGAGGCCTTGAAAAAAATCCACGATAAAGGCGTGACATTCGTCTCGCGCGGCGATGAATCCGGTACTCACATCATGGAGCGTCGCCTGTGGAAAGAGGAGGGCATCACGCCGGGTGCGCCGGACACGAAACGCTACCTCGCCGCCGGGCAGGGCATGGGCGCGGTGTTGACCATGGCGGGCGCTGTGGGTGCCTATACGCTTACGGATCGCGGCACGTTTGTGGCTTATAAATCGCGAATCGGTCTCGACATTCTGGTCGCCGGAGACCCGCGTCTGGCGAACCCCTACGGCATCATCGCGGTCAATCCAAAGCGCCATCCTGATATTAATGTTGA
>JANMPY010000326.1:0-2044 GCA_031370095.1 Betaproteobacteria bacterium | reverse complement strand
GCTGGTGGTCACACCGTCGCCATTTCGACTTACGTTGGAGAAAAATGGCCGCACCATTGCCACCTCGATCACCGATCAGCATTTCCGCGGCGGCACTCGCATCCCCGCGTTCGCGCGCGACGAAAAAAATGGCAAGTGGTGTGCGGCGCTGGCGCTCGAAAGCGACACGGCTGTGTACGGTTTCGGTGAAAAATTCAGCGCGCTCAACAAGCGCGGCCAGCTGGTACGCGGATGGATCGAGGACGCGCTCGGCGTCAACACGGAGATTTCCTACAAGAACATACCTTTTTTCTGGACCACAGACGGTTGGGGCATGCTCATCCACTCCACCGGCATGGTTCGCCATGGCGTGGGCTACCCGCAGTGGTCGCATCGCAGCTACGTGGCTGAAGTGGATGACGACGCGCTCGATATTTTCCTGTTCGCGGGTGATCCAGCAGCGATCATCGACCGCTACGTTGCGTTGACGGGTCGGCCCGCGCTACCGCCGCTTTGGGGCTACGGTATGTGGCTCTCGCGTGCGTACTACAAGACGCCGCAGGACGCGATTGATGTTGCCGCCGAATTGCGCCAGCGGAAAATTCCATGCGATGTCATCACCCTCGATGGCCGCGCCGCATGGGAAGTGAAAACGCGCTTCACCTTCGATTGGGACAAGAGTCGTTTTGACAATCCACAAAAAACGCTCGCGACATTGAAGAGTTATAACCTCAAAGTTTGCGTCTGGGAGTATCCCTACGTGTCGATTCACAGTCCATTGTTCAACGAACTCGCGGCCAAAGGATGGCTGCTGAAAAACGCCGATGGCAGCGCGGCGGTGTTCGAATGGGAACGCGAACCGGGTGCTGTGAAAGACAGCCCGATCCTCTCAGTGCTGACACCGTTGCCTGCGTCAGGCATCCTCGATTTTACGGTTGCCGACGCTTCGCGCTATTGGGCCGACCGGCACAACGCCCTGTTCGACGATGGCGTAGACGTGATGAAAACCGATTTCGGCGAGCAGGTACGCGATGACATGATTGCGTCCAACGGCGATAGCGGCAGGCATTTGCACAACGTCTATCCGCTGCTCTATAACCGCTGCGTGTTCGATGCCACCCAGCGTTACAACGACGCGCATGCGCGTGGCCCCGCGATGGTGTGGGGTCGCGACGGCTTCATCGGTTCGCAACGCTATCCGATGCAATGGGGCGGCGACCCGCAAACCGATTGGGAGGCGATGGCCGCGAGCATTCGTGCGGGATTGGGCTACGGCATGAGCGGCGTGCCGTATTACGCGACCGATATCGGCGGGTTTTATGGCGAGCAACAACCCGATGCCGAGTTATTTTTGCGCTGGACCGCCAACGGAATTTTCTGTTCGCATTTTCGCTACCACGGCATCGGTGCGCGGGAGCCGTGGGCGTTCGGTGTCGATGCCGAGGTGATCGCAAAAAAATTGCTCTCGTTTCGCTATCGATTGATTCCGTATATGGCGGGTGCCGCCGAGCAAGCTGCGAAAACCGGATTGCCGCTGATGCGTGCGATGGCGCTAGCGTTTCCGGGTGATCGCGCGGCACGTTCGTTTGAAGGCCAATATATGTTTGGTGAGGCCTTGCTGGTGGCGCCGATCATTCGCGCAGGCGGCAGCGTGGAGGTTTATTTTCCGGCGGGAGACGCATGGCATGATCTCGACACCGGCGAGCGCATTGATGGCGGCCAGATGCGCGTGGTGAATAAAGCGCTGGATGCGTTGCCTGCATGGGGACGCGAAGGTCACATGCTTTGTCTTGGCCGTGCGGTGATGCATACCGGTGAGATTGATGTTCTCGCACCAGTTGACGAGATTCGCTTGTTCGGCGCGCCGCGCGTCGCGCCGTGTGTGATGAATCAATGCGTGACGCTGTCCTTGGAAAATGACGTGGCTCGCATAATTGGTGTCACGGCAAAGCAATGTTTTCCATCGGCTGGATTTCGCGCCGTGGACGAAGCGCATTGCGTTCGCATCGAACGGGAGAAATGACGCAATGACCGGGACCACCACAGTCGTGCAATTAAAAAATGG
>JANMPY010000311.1:0-1897 GCA_031370095.1 Betaproteobacteria bacterium | reverse complement strand
CGGCATCATGCGTTTTTACCGAGGCCTGGTACGCAATGCGGAGACCTCCAACGGGCCGAACATGTCCGCCGCCGACGCGAAGATCGCCGACGTAATCGCCCGGGATGCGACGAAATTTCTCGCCCACCTGAAACGAAGTTCCTGCCTGCTGCTGCACTTGAGCGAAGGCACCGACACGCGCGCGCACAACCACTTCGAGACACTTACGCTCCCCGATGGGCAGGTGGCCATCACCAACGCGCTCGCGGGCATCCATTGTGTCGCGCTTAAAGGCACCGATTTCAGATTGATGGCAGCGCGCGGCGGTGCCATGGTCTGGTCGCCGCTAAGTAACTTGCTGCTCTACGGGGCAACAGCCGACGTGAAATCGGCCAGAGAGGAGGGCGTACTGATGGGGATCGGTTCGGATTGGTCGCCGAGCGGCAGCAAGAATCTGCTCGGTGAACTCAAAATAGCAAGGCTTTTCAGTGAACAGGCAGGCGGCATTTTTTCCGACAAGGAAATTGTCGCAATGGCCACGCGCAACGGCGCCAGGATTCTCAAATGGGATAAAGCCGTCGGCTCGATTGAAACAGGCAAGCGCGCCGACCTGATCGTGGTTCGCGGCAAGACCGGCGACGCGTACCGGAAACTGATCGACGCCACCGAGGCTGATCTAAAACTTGTTGTCATCGATGGCGTGCCGCGCTGCGGCTTGTCCAAGCTTATGCCCACAGGCGAAGGCACGGTCGAGCACTGGAAAGTAGGCGGTAAAGACCGGCTGCTCAACATCACCGACGAGGCTGATGAGATGCTCAACCATCTCACGCTTGGCGATGCTGCAGACCGACTGAAAGACGGCCTGCAGAATCTCAAACAACTTGCGGTCGAGATTGAAAAGCCAAAGCCGCCCGCCGTGTTAGATGCAGATGCACCTCCGCGCTGGTTTCTACAGCTTGACCACGAAGAACCTGATGATGAATCGATCCGCACACGGTTCGCCAACACGCTCGACCAACCGGAAAAAATTAACGACATGGTATCGGTGGCGGCAGCAAAACCCTTGTCGCAGTTATTGGGGCCGCTTGAGCTGGATGCCATCACGACCGTAGATGATGGCGACTATTGGCCGGGTCTGAAGCGGCAGCGGAATTTGCCGCAAAGCGTGAAGGACGGGATCTTCGTGAATTGACGACGACTTGAGGCGGCGGTTTTTTAATTTGGTGCCCGAAAGAGGACTAGCTCGCTGCGCTCGTTTGTACGACGGACTCGGTCACGCAAGCGCGACCCCGGTTCGCCCTGCATGGCGAACCTTTCTCGTCCTCACGCGAAGCCGCAGGGCTTCGCTTTTTGGGAACGAAAAAAAACCGCCGAAGCGGTTTTTTAGTTTGGTGCCCGAAAGAGGACTCGAACCTCCACACCGTTGCCGGCGCTAGGACCTGAACCTAGTGCGTCTACCAATTCCGCCATCCGGGCTTACAGGTTGCGAATGCGCGTTATGAAAGCGGCGCTTCGCGTAAAATGAGGCCGAATCATAGCGAAAACCGCCGATTCTGTCCACCATTACAATTTCACCCAACACAACCCAGATTCCGAAAGCCATTTTGACCAAGAAAAACAATAAATCGCACGCGTCGCCGCGTGCTGCCGATCCACACAAGGCACGCGAGCAGGCAAAGTACGAAAATCCGCTGCCGAGCCGGGAATTAATCCTTGAGGTGCTCGCCAAGGCGGGCGTGCCAATGAACGCGACACAGCTCGCCGATATGCTCGACATTGGCAATGATGAAATGGATGGATTTTCACGGCGGTTGGCGGCGATGGAGCGCGAAGCGCAGGTAATGCGCAATCGTCAGGGCGATGTCTGCCTCGTTGAAAAATTGGATTTGATTCCGGGCCGCGTGCAGGGGCATCCGGA
>JANMPY010000307.1:0-1932 GCA_031370095.1 Betaproteobacteria bacterium | reverse complement strand
GCAACCAACGCAGCGACAGGCTTTGCTCGTCATGCGGCTTCAACACCAGCACTTCCAGCGACGCAGACACCAGCGCGGCGAGATCGGTGACGTGCTTCTCGGTACCACCTCCCCAATTATGCGTAATGAACAAAACCCGTGGGCGGCTTGAAGCAAGAAGCCGAGCCAAATCCACGCGACGCCGTAGCACTCTTGCGGGATCCTCCGCAAGATGCCGCGCGATCAACTCGCGATATGAAGGGTATCGCGCGTCGATAACGGACTGCGCCTGCTGCTTGCCTGGTGCAGATTCCCCACCAAAGGACACCTCACCTTTGTGATAAACAAACACGTCACCGCACAGCAGGTGCGCGAAACCTTGCTCTGTGGCGCGCATGCACCAGTCGTTCTCCTCGCCGTAGCCACGACCGAACGCCTCTGTGTCGAACATGCCGATGGTATCGATGGCGGCGCGCGTCATCAACATGCAAAAGCCTACGCCGGTGGGAATCTCCACGTAACGACCAACGTTGACTGTCGCAAACAATGCGTCGAGCTCGCGAAGCGATAGCCCCGATGCCAACACGTTGGAGACCGCGATGTACGGATAGCTACAGAGGGTCGCGTTATTCGAAAATGGTGTGACGCTCGCAGTTTGCGGCGTCGCTGCCGCACACGCGACCATCCTGTCGAGCCAGCCATCAGCAACGACGGTATCGCTGTTGAGTAACACAACGTCACGTCCGGTGTGCAATTGCATCGCCCGATTACAGCTCGCAACGAAGCCAAGATTGGATTCGTTGGTGAGCAAGGTGATGCGGGCATTCGCAGCCAATTCGGCAAGGTACGCGCCGATCACAGGCTCCGGGCTGGCATCGTTCATCACGACAATTTCGGTCGCCTGCGTATTTTTTGCGGCCAGCACACTTTCAATGCACGCGCGCGTTTCGGCTGCGCCACGGTACACCGGGATGATGATATCGATCAGGATCAACGAGACATGCGTCGGAAACAGACGGAAAATGATAAAGCGTAGATTATAAGCGACTGCTATCCAGAGCCTTGCGCTATGCGTTGCCGCTTTGCACCGTTTTTCCCCTGCCCTCCCCGCGCGAAGCCAGATAAATTCCCGCCAGCAACACCGCAAACCCCGCCAGTTGCAATGGCGCAAAGCGTTCGCCCAAAATCAGCCAGGCAAGCAAGGCTGAGCCGATAGGCTCACCCAAAATCGTAATGGCGATGAAGGTTGCCGAGACGTGTTTCAGCGCCCAATTGATCGCGCTGTGGCCGAGGAGCTGCGGGCCAATGGCTAGTGCAAACAGGAATGGCCATGCGGCACGCGAAAACCCGGTAAGGGGAATTCCGTTCACCACCGCCGTTAACAGCAACGCCACCGCCGCGCTCGAGTAGACCAGCCAGATGTAGGGAAGCAGCGACATCGTTCTGCGCAAACGGCGCCCGATCAGCAGGTAGCCGCAGACGGTGAGCGAGCCCACCACCGCGAGAATGTTGCCCAACACCGGATTGCTGCCGCCCGCACCTGTAGCGAGGCGCGCGTCGGAAAAAAATATCAACGCGCTACCGGCAATCGCGGCGGCAACACCGATGACTAACCATGCGCCGAGACGCTCACGGAAAAACAGCCACGACACCAGCGCGATCCAGATCGGATTGGTCGACACGAGCGCCGTGCTGCTGGCGATTGAGGTGTAGGCAAGCGACGAAATCCACGCAGCGAAATGCAACGCCAAAAATAATCCTGCCACGCCACCAAGCAGCCAATCAGACACTCGAAATGCGCTGATTTCTTTGGATGCTTTCGTCCATGCCAGCGGCCACAACAACAAAGCGGCGATGGTCAATCGCCACGCCGCGATGGTGATCGAGTGAACGCCCTCGGCTTGCGCGTAACGTATCAGGATCGCTGCGCTTGAGACGATTAACACTGCTGCG
>JANMPY010000250.1:0-4020 GCA_031370095.1 Betaproteobacteria bacterium | reverse complement strand
ACAACACGGTGGTGTATCTGGTTGGCGTCGATGGTGCGCGTTTCAAGCGGCCCGTCGTGCCTGGCGACACCTTGATTCTGGAAGCGGAAAAATTGCTCGAAAAACGTGGCTTGATCAAGTATGCCGTTCGCACAAAAGTAGGTGACCATTTGGTGTGCGAGGCCGAGCTGCTGTGTACCCAACGCACCATTGTCAAACCATAAATTAATGAGCATCCACGCGACCGCCATTATTGACCCACGCGCGCGGCTCGGTGCGGGTGTCAGCGTCGGCGCCTACACCGTCATCGATGGCGATGTGGAGATTCATGAAGGCACCAGCATCGGCCACCATTGCGTCGTCACGGGTCATACAAAAATTGGCCGTGACAATCGTATTTTTCATTTTGTCTCACTCGGCGAAGCCAATCAGGACAAGAAATATGCCGGTGAGCCGACCCGACTTGAGATCGGCGACCGCAACACCATTCGCGAATATTGCAGCTTCAATCGCGGCACCGCGCAGGATCGCGGCGTCACCACCATCGGCTGCGACAACTGGCTGATGGCATACGTGCATATCGCGCACGATTGCGTGGTCGGTGACAAAACAACCATCGCAAATTGCACGCAGCTGGCAGGCCACGTCCAGGTCGGCGACTGGGCAACGCTGGGTGGATTTACCGGTGTGCATCAGTTCGTGAAAATCGGCGCACACGTGATGTGCGGCGTATCCAGCGTGGTGCTGATGGATTTGCCGCCGTACGTGACATTCGGCGGCAACCCGCTCGCGGCAGCGGGCATCAACGCAGAAGGCCTGAAGCGACGCGGTTTTATGCCAGAGCAGATTGCCAATATCAAAGACGCGTACAAAACTTTATATCGCCTGGGGTTGACATTCGCCGAGGCGAAGACGCGGATCGCGGCGGAAGCGTTACTGAAGCCCGAGTTGAAACTTCTCGCCGATTTCCTGACTGGTTCCACGCGCGGCATCGTCCGCTAAAATAGCGGAATGAAAATTGGCATCGTAGCTGGCGAAGCGTCCGGCGATCTACTTGGCGCGCTGTTGATCAAGGCCCTGAAGGCAGAATATCCAGAGTTGGAATTCGTCGGCATTGCCGGCCCCAAAATGCAATCTGCAGGTGCGGCGTCCTGGCACCCGATGGAAAAGCTTGCGGTGCGTGGCTATGTCGAGGTGCTGAAAAGTTTTCGTGAAATTCTCGGCATTCGACGCGGCTTGCGCAATCGCATGTTGAAAGAGCGCCCAATCATGTTCATTGGCATCGACGCGCCCGATTTTAATCTTGGTCTCGAAAAGACCCTGAAGCGCGCGGGCATTCCGACCATTCACTATGTGAGCCCGTCGATCTGGGCATGGCGTGGCGAGCGCATCCACAAGATCAAAGAGTCGGTCAGTCACATGCTGACGGTGTTTCCGTTTGAGCCGGTCATCTACGAAAAAGCGGGCATTCCCGCGACGTTCGTCGGTCACCCGAGTGCCGATGTGATCCCGCAGAAATCGCAGCGTGACGACGCCCGCATTCAATTGCGCATCAAGCCTTATGAATTGACGATCGCTCTGCTGCCCGGCAGCCGTCAAACCGAGCTTGATTACCACGCCGAACTTTTTATCGACACCGCAAAGATGTTGCATAAACAATTTCCGGCGGCGCGTTTTCTGGTGCCGCTGGCAACGCGCGAAACACGAGAGCAATTTGATCAGGCGCGCTGGAAATTAGAGGCGCAGGATTTGCCGATACAGATTTTGTTCGGCCACGCCAATCTGGCGCTCGCCGCAGCCGACGTGGCGTTGGTTGCCAGCGGCACCGCGACGCTGGAGGCGGCGCTGCTGCGCTGCCCGCATGTGGTGGCTTACCGCATGTCGCCGACGACTTATCGCTTGATGAAACGCAAAGCCTATTTGCCTTACGTGGGACTGCCGAATATCCTCGCGGGCGAGTGGCTGGTGCCGGAGTTGCTGCAGGATGATGCGACACCTGACAATCTTGCGCGTGCGGTCGGCAACTGGATTCGTCATCCCGATGCGGCTAATGCATTGCGGGAACGGTTCGCGGGCATTCACGCGCAATTGGCGGCCAATAATGATGCTCGTGTTCGCGATGCGCTGCGACCGTTTTTACTGCGAGACGCAGGAGTGCACACCACGCAATCGCCAGCGCCTGCGTCCGCCGCGCTGGCCGTCTCGCGATAGTTGTCGCATGAATCTGCACCTGCGCATTTGCGGTGTCGATGAAGCGGGTCGTGGCCCGCTGGCCGGTGCCGTTTATGCGGCCGCAGTCATCCTCGATCCGGCGCGAAAAATTCACGGCCTTGCCGATTCAAAAATGTTGTCGGAAAAAAAACGTGCCGCGCTGGAGATTGAAATTCGCGACAAGGCGCTCGCATTTTGTGTGGCGCAGGCAAGCGTTGCGGAGATCGACGCGATCAATATTCTGCGCGCCTCATTGCTTGCGATGCAGCGAGCGATAGAAGGATTGCAGAAATTATCGCTGCCTCTTTTTGAAGTCGTGGTTGACGGCTTGTACGTGCCGAACGTCGCGCTGCCGCGTCGCGCGGTGGTGCAGGGCGACCGGTTGATTGCAGAGATTTCCGCCGCATCGATTCTCGCCAAGACCGCGCGGGACCGCGAGATGTGCGTGCTCGATGCCTGCTATCCGCAATACGGTTTTGCGCGACACAAAGGTTATGGCACACGCGTTCACATGGAGGCGTTGATGTCGTTTGGCGCTTGCGAAATCCATCGGCAGAGTTTCGCGCCGGTGCGTGAAGCGGGGCGGCGGAAAATTTTTCAGTGATGGCCAAATTAAATTGTAATTCTATAGATCAAGCACTGGTGCGGCTCGCGGGCACAAAATGGCCTGTGATTCGCACCAGTGCTAGTGTTTGCCGATCAAACAGATGAACGTCATCCGCTCCCGCGACAACACGTTCGTAAAGCAACTCATCGCGCTCGCGCACTCGTCGCGCGAGCGAAAAAAATCATCGCTGACGGTGCTCGATGGCATTCACCTCGTGCGCGCGTACGTGGACGCGATTGGCGAGCCTGTTGCCGTGGCGACGAGCGAATCTGCACAAAGCCGCGTGGAAGTTTTGGCACTGCTCACACGCTGCGGGAATGCAAACAAAAATTTATTGGCCGACACGCTGATGGCCAGCGCGTCCACACTCGATTCACCCGCGTTCATGATGGCAATCGTGCCGACGCCGGTCGCGCGCGCGATTGCCGACGATGCCGACGTCGTGTTGGCGCTCGAAGACGTGCAGGATCCGGGTAACGTCGGCTCGATGTTGCGCAGCGCTGCCGCGGCCGGTGTCAGGCACGTAGCACTTTCCAAAACCTGCGCATTCGCGTGGGCACCGAAAGTGTTGCGTGCAGCGCAAGGCGCGCATTTTTCACTCAACATTGCCGAAGGCGTTGATCTCGCAGAATTCATCAAACGATTTCACGGCTAGTCGCTTGCGTTGGTTGCGCAAACGACAAATGCAAAACCGTTGCATGCGATCAACTTGACCATTCCGACGTTATTTTTAATCGGCAACGAAGGTGCGGGCTTATCAGCTGAGGTGGAACTTGCGGCGACGGCGCGCGTCACTATTCCCATGCCCGGAAAGATAGAATCGCTCAACGCCGCTGCTGCCGGCGCGATTTGTCTGTTCGAGTTGGTGCGTCAACGCAGCAGCCTCAAGTAACGATCAAAGCCAATAGGAAAACATCGTGAGCACCACAGAAATTAAATCCCCGACCATGGTTCGCAATTACCGTTATTACGATTTAGTGATGGTCGCCTTCGTCGCGGTCTATCTTTGTTCAAACCTCATCGGCCCGGCGAAAGCGGCGCAAATAAACACACCGTGGCTTTCATGGCTCGGCGTGTCTACATTTGCCTTTGGCGCGGGCGTGTTGTTCTTTCCGTTGAGCTACGTGTTTGGCGACATCCTCACCGAGGTCTACGGCTACGCGCGTGCGCGCAAAGTGATCTGGGCGGGCTTTGGTGCGATGGCGTTCGCGGCAATCATGGCG
>JANMPY010000238.1:0-2639 GCA_031370095.1 Betaproteobacteria bacterium | reverse complement strand
GCCATTTTTATCCGCGTGGCTGGACATGCCAAAAACACCACTGGCGGGTGACAACCACATGCCACGCGTGGCGGCACCCACGTTCGGTGCGTCGCAACGAATGGTGGTCTCGCCGGGGCACGAGGAGCAGGGAATTTTTGTCATGCCAGGCGGGCAAAGCGGACATGTGTTGTCACCGTTTTATGGAGCCGGTCATGATGATTGGCTGGTCGGCAAACCGGGCAGTTTGCTTAGCGGTGAAGCTGCGCATCGGCTCAGGTTTGTGCCATCGCATTAGGACAAACTCTAGCGGGGGCGCGCCTCACGGGATGAAAAGCCTCCGAAACGCCCGCCAAATGGCGGTCTACGTCGTCGTATCATGAAATTTTGAACGTGCGCGTGAATGGATAACGAGCTTCACTTCAACGCGGCACGAACTCGAAAAGAGCGCCGGAGATTGGGATAAGCTGTACCGCGCCACTTTCGACTTCTGCGATTCTGCGCTCCACTTCAGTCGCCCAAGCCTCCTCAATCTGAGCGTCTTCGTCAAGGCTCGCGAGCAGTAGCGGCGCGAACGGCGCGCGCTCACCCGTCGTGAGCTTCAGTGCGTCAGCTTCCAGCATTTCGAGTTGAATTCCCATTGTTAGCGCTTCCATATAATCAAACAGAATGTGACTGCACATGCTTGAGCGCATCAAGGTCGGGCTAGTAGGCTGAGCGTGCTTCATCAGCCCAACAATGCCAACGTCTCGATCCATTCAGATTGACCCCCTGTTTTTTGTTGGGCTGTTAAATCTATCCCACGCTACCTAATCTAAATATGCGTTACCATCAAAACCACAAGCAACACTCGACACCAACAAAAATCAGGGAGCGAAAATGGTGACAACAACTGTAGATGGGCTAGAGACAAACGGCGAATGGCCATATTCAAGTTTCTGGCGCAGGGTCGCGGCGATGGTAATTGACAATCTGATCCTGATTATTCCGCTCGCGTTGATTAGCGCGGTCACGTTCGGCATCGGTGCAATCATTCTGTTCATTGCCTATGGAACTTATTTCGAGAGTTCCGAGAAACGCGCGACCTGGGGAAAGCAGGCATGCGGTCTCATTGTGGAAAGTGAGTCTGGAGATCGTTTAAGTGTTGGTGCGGCATTTGTCCGACAACTGCTCAAACTGCTGGGCAATATTCTGTCAGTGATTACATGGCTTATCTTTTTTCTACCGGCCGCCTTTACTGCCAAGAAGCAAGGTCTGCATGATCTGGCGGTCTCCTCAGTGGTGCGGCACGAGCCCGGCAAAGGAATTTCTTCGACCATGGTTGGCTTGGTTGCAGCCATCATCCCGGGCATCGCAATTGTCGGTATGCTCGCGGCCATCGCCATTCCGGCCTATCAGGACTACACGACGCGAGCGAAAGTCGCATCAGCGCGGCACCAGGCGGCACCGCTGCGCGCCGCAGTTGAGGCAGCGTTTGTTAGGACCGGCAAGCTCCCAACCGATCAATCCGAGCTTGACGCAGCCAACGCGAGTACTGGTGGAGGCGTGGACTACCGGGGCGGTCGCATCGCAATGACACTGAGCGTCGGCAGCAAGCAAGGAACGGTGTACCTGACACCTGCGGCGGAAGCGAATGTCATCACCTGGAAATGCAGTGCAGAAGATATACGCCCCTCTCAGCTGCCCGCCGATTGCCGATGATCGTCTGGAAAAATCGGATAGCAAAAAGTGGGTAGGGTCAGACTGACTATGCAGCATGCGGATGCTGCACGGCTAGACTTGACCATTCATCCTTCACTTGATCCTTCAAATGGCGTTCCGCGCTTTCAACTTACGTGCATCGTAATACATTGTTTGACACCTTACGAGTACTTGTGCGATAGTCAACACATGTTTAATGCACAACGGTGAAAGCCATGGAACTCGTTGTTCGAAAGATGGGGAACTCACTGGGGCTAACTTTCCCGACGGCAATTTTGCGCGACCTCGATATTACGGTTGGCCAGTCATTCGAGATGAAAAAAGGCGCGGGCGGAACTCTGGTGCTGCGGCCAAAGGCAATGCGAAAAAAATACACCGCTGCCGAGTTAAACGCTTTGTGCAATCTCAAAGCGCCGATGCCTGCTGATTTGCTGGCATGGGATAGCATGACAGCGGTGGGCACAGAAACGCTGTGAGTCGACAGAAAACTTATCGGCAAGGCGATATTTTAGCGATCTCACTTGACCCCACTCTCGGCACCGAGATGCGCGGAACGCGTCCGGTGCTGGTGCTATCAAATTCGGAATTCAATCGCAACGGACGTGCGCTGGTAGCGCCCATCACGCAAGGCGGCAATTGGGAGCGCGTAGCGGGTTGGGCGGTGCCGCTCATGGGTTCGGGCGCTGCGACACAAGGCGTTGCAGTGGTAAGCCAATGTCGAGTTCTTGACTTGGCTGCGCGAGGTGCAAAAAAAATCGAAGCTTTGCCGGTTGAAATTATCGAAGAGGTGCTGGCGAAATTGCAGGCGATGATTGATTTGGATTAATGGTAAAACAAATCTCCCTAAATCGTTTGATTTTGTTGCAGCGAACAAGAAATCATGGGCTCCAAATTATTTGGTGGAAGCCTCGCATTGACGTGAACTGCGTAGGCATTTACATTATGCAGAGCCACTAACC
>JANMPY010000226.1:0-3666 GCA_031370095.1 Betaproteobacteria bacterium | reverse complement strand
CTGATTTCCTCGACGGCCGGTGTCACGCTGTGGCTGTGGACGCAAGGCAAAATTGGTGTCGGTGCGGTCGCTGCGGCCACCGCGATGGCGCTGCGACTCAACGGCATTTCGCACTGGATCATGTGGGAATTTGCGGCATTGTTCGAGCACATCGGCACCGTGCGCGATGGCATGACGATTCTTTCCAGGCCGCATACGGTGGTCGATGTGATGGATGCGAAACCGCTGAACGTCTCGCGTGGTGAAATTCGTTTCGACAATATGAGCTTTGCCTACGGAGCCACAGGCAGTGCCAACACCAACGTCATCGAGAAACTCAATCTCACCATTCGCGCTGGTGAGAAAATCGGTCTCGTTGGACGATCCGGTGCGGGCAAATCCACCATCGTCAATCTGCTGCTGCGCTTTTACGATATTCGCGAGGGCCGCATCCTGATCGATGGGCAGGATATTGCCCACGTCACGCAGGACAGTCTGCGTACCCATGTTGGCATGGTCACGCAGGACACGTCACTATTGCATCGTTCGGTGCGCGAAAACATTATTTACGGTCGCCCCGATGCGAGTGACGCGGATATGATCAAAGCCGCCAAACGCGCCGAAGCACATGAATTTATTTTGCAGCTCACCGACCCCGCCGGTCGGCGCGGCTACGATGCGCATGTCGGTGAGCGCGGTGTGAAGCTCTCCGGCGGACAACGCCAGCGCATCGCGATTGCGCGCGTGAAACTCAAAGACGCGCCGATATTGCTGCTCGACGAAGCCACCAGCGCACTCGACTCTGAAGTCGAAGCGGCGATTCAGGCGAGCCTCTACAAGTTGATGGAAGGCAAAACCGTGGTCGCGATTGCGCACCGACTCTCAACGATTGCCGCGATGGATCGGTTGATCGTGCTCGACGAGGGTCGCGTGGTGGAAGAGGGCGATCACCAGAGTTTGCTTAAGCTCGATGGCCTGTATGCGCGGCTGTGGGCGCATCAGAGTGGGGGGTTTTTGGGGGATGGGGTTGAGGAGGGAGAGGTGCGTGGGTTTGGGCGGCGGACTGCATAATCAATCGCGAATCAAGAGGACGAAGTCCGTGATTGTTTTCTTGAAAACTAACTACACCCTCGCGGGCGACCGTTTGAATCCTCACGGGGAACCGCACAGGGCTGATTGATTACGCACAGCATCGCGCCATGCGATGTTGTTATCGTTTCATAAACATCGACAGCGCGTCTTCCACCATGCTGTGACTGGCGGGCATCTGGCCGTTCGGGGTGACGTGATTGATCAGGTCGGGCAAAATTTTTGCGAGCCCGCCAGCCGCATCACCTTGCGACATGCCAAGCTGGCTGGCGATCTGGCCGATCTTGTCGGAGCCTAACACCTGCGTGAGTTGATCTCCACTCACCGGCAAATTTTCGCCACTACCCACCCACGAATCGGCAAGATGGCCGAGGCCGCCTTTTTGAAACGCGCTGACGATTCCAGACAAGCCGCCCATCGCATCCATTGCGCCTCCACCCGTGCCGCCGCCGCCTTTGTTGGCCAACATTTGCATGGCAATTTGCAGAAGCGGGTTGCTGCCACCGCCGCTGTTGCCGCCCATCAAGTTGCCGAGTAATCCGTCGAGTAGTCCCATCGTCATCTCCTTCACGGTCAAAAAAACTACTTTACGTCAAATTGATAACCGAGATTGTTAACTTCATTTTTCATTTGCTGCATCGCGATTGGCACCAATGCAGGATCACCGCGAATGGACAATTCGATGATTCGACCACCCGGCAAATGCTGCGGCAGGCTGGAAAGTTTGATCGTCGGAAAGCCGCTGACGATACGATTCATCGCGTCGATCAGGTTGCTTTCACCGGCCTCGTGAATGACGATAATTTCTTCTGCAAACGCGACGCGATTAAAGTGCTGCTGGTATTTCGTATCGAGCACCCATTCCATCATCGGCCACGCCATTTCCGGAAAGCCCGGCAGGAAATGGTGATCGCCACATGAGAACGCGGCGATCTGATTGTAGGGATTCGGAATGATGGCAGCACCAATCGGAAACTCGGCCATTTTTATGCGGTTTGGGGTCAGCTCGAAGTTTGGCTTCGCGGCCATCGCCGCCATCGCCTCCGGGTGCGCGTGCAGCGCCACGCCCAACGCAGCGGCCGCGCATTGCCGCGTGTAGTCGTCGGGCGTGGCACCGATGCCGCCGAAACTGAAGACGATGTGATCGGTCGCCAACGTTTGTTTCAGCGTGGCGACGATGCGTTGCGGCTCGTCACCCAGATAATGCGCATACGCGAGCTCGAGGCCGCGTGCTTTCAGTGTGCTAATGACTTTCGATAAATGCTTGTCCTGGCGTTTGCCGGAAAGGATTTCATCGCCGATGATGATTGCGGCAAAGGTTTTCATGGGTAATTTATGAATGGGCGTGAGAAGAATTTTAGCAAGGTGCGCGGGGTGATTGCGCTGACCGTACGGAAATCCATGGATAAGTTGAGCAGTCGATAAACACCAGCATTGGCGCGGCTTTCAGGCCATTTATGCTCGAAACATCGCACCAAATGGCGATCTATCTCGTGATTCGCTGAATACCGCCAGACGCAATCAAGCCGTGGCGACCGCGCGCCGTTGCGAGAGCATCCACACTATCGCCACCATCGCGACGATTAAAAACGGCAGTGCCACATAATTCAATATCACCCAGCCATTCGCTTTCAGCAGCAAGCCCGACGCGAACGACGAGGTGGCGGTGGTGCAAAAAACCAGCAGATCGTGGAGACCCTGCGCGCGGGCTTTCTCGGACGGGCGATAGCATTCGGTGAGGAGCGCCGAGCCGCCGACGAACATGAAATTCCAGCCGAGGCCGAGCATCACTAACGACCACCAAAAATGCGCGACGCTCACGCCCGAGAGTGAAATCGCCAAGCACACGAACATCAACGCCACACCCGCGAGCATGATTTTCAACACGCCGATTCGCTGGATCAACGCGCCGGTAAAAAACGACGGCGCAAACATCGCGATCACGTGCGCGGAAATCACGTTGGCCGCTTCGTTGTACGGATAGCCGCAGATGCCCATTGCGAGTGGTGTCGCGGTCATCAGCAAATTCATCACGCCATAACCCACCGCGCTCGACATCACGGCGACAATGAATGTGGGCTGCATTGCGATTTCGTTTAGCTTGCGCGCCGGCGCGCTGCTGGCGCTGGCGGTAGCTTCAGCGATCCGCAATTGGCTGAGCAATAGCGCAGTCAGCAGGCAAAATACCATCAGCGAAGCGTACGACGCAAGGAATTCAGTCTCGGCTAAATGCCGCGTCCATTTCGATAGCGCTGGTCCCACGATACCGCCGACCAAGCCACCCGCAACAACGAGCGAAATCGCATTCGCTTTGAAATTCGGCGGCGCAGCGTCAGCGGCGGCGAAGCGATAAAACTGACCGAAGGCGACGTAGATGCCGAGAATAAATGTGCCCAGACAAAGCAGCGCCATGCTGCGCGTGTACACGCCATAGGTCGCAATCGCGCCACCGATAAAGCCGCACAGCGTGCCGATCAAAAAACCGGCGCGGCGACCGATGCGCTGCATCAATTGTGACGCAGGCATGGCAAACAATGCGGAACCAATAATTTGCGTGGTGACGGGGAGCGTGGCGAAAGATTTATCAACTGCAAGCTG
>JANMPY010000222.1:0-1773 GCA_031370095.1 Betaproteobacteria bacterium | reverse complement strand
GCCAATCCGGACGAGGGTCGGTATTCGGAAATATCGCGGGAAATGGCCGCGTCCGGCGATTTTGTGACACCGCGATTGAATGGCCTCAAGTATTTTGAAAAGCCGCCCCTACAGTATTGGGCGACCGCCGTTTCCTTTAAGGTTTTCGGCGAAAGCGAACTGATTGCACGGCTCTACACCGCGCTCTGTGGTCTCGGCTGTATTTTGCTCGTCGCCTTTACCGGGAAGCGCCTGTTTGATGAAGAAACCGGCATGCTGGCCGGCCTGGTGATGCTCAGCGCACCGTATTTTGTTGCGATGGACGAAATTGTTACGCTCGATATGGGGCTCACGTTCTGGATGACGCTGGCGGTATCGTCGTTGATGATTTCGCAGCACGCGCTGACCGACATTTCCCGCAGGCGCTGGCTGTGGCTCGCGTGGGCAGGGATGGCGGCAGCGGTGCTTTCCAAGGGGCTCATCGGTATCGTTTTTCCGGCGGGAGCAGTTTTCCTGTACTGCATTTTTCAACGCGATTTTCGCTTGCTGTGGAAACTGGAATGGCTGGTGGGGCCGCTGGTATTTTTGGCGATTACCGTGCCGTGGTTCGTGCTGGTGTCGATGCAGAATCCGGAATTTCTGCAATTCTTTTTCATTCACGAACATGTCGAGCGATTTTTAAGTACCGTGCATCGCCGTGAACAGCCGTGGTGGTTTTTCTTTCCCATTTTGTTTGCGGGCTTTCTGCCGTGGGCGGTGGTACTCATTCCTGCATGTGTGCAGGGCTGGCGACGACCGTTGCATGTCACGCATAGCCGCGGTAGTGCAAACACCTTCGCAGCGCATAAGTTTGTACTCATTTACAGCATTTTCATCTTGCTGTTTTTCAGCAAGTCCGGCTCGAAATTGCCATCCTATATTTTGCCCATGTTTCCGCTTCTCGCACTCGTCGTCAGCTGCTATGTGCGATCTGCTGAGCCGAAACGATTGGCATGGCTGGTGCTGCCGATCTTGCCGGTGGCACTGGCAGGTGCCTACGCGGCGTGGGCGGCACCGGCCGCGCGCGCCGACGCATTCAGTCGTCAACTTTACGGGGAGATGAGCGCCTGGGTCGTCGCTGCGGCACTCTCTGTGGCGCTTGGCGTTGTCATCTCCTTCGGCCTGATGCGTGCGCAGCGTAAATGGCTGGGCGTAGTAGCCCTCTCGGCAGGCACGATCGTTTGCATGGAGTTGATCGAGCGCGGCTACGAAAAACTTTCCCCTCTGCAGTCGAGCTTTGCGCTTTCGGAAACCATCAAACTCCACTTAACGCCGTCCACACGACTCTACTCGGTGGGAAATTACGAACAATCCTTGCCGTTTTATCTGAAGCGCACACTCACGCTGGTCGATTATGTCGATGAATTTGAAATGGGCCAGAACAGCGAGCCTGAGAAATGGATCGCAAAATTGATTGATTTCCCAGCAGCCTGGAACGCGCCGGGCGCAGCGATTGCTATCATTCCCCCCGGCGATGTCGATAAAATACGTGAGCTAAGCATCGACTTCGATGTAATTCACACCGATCCGCGCCGCGCAGCGATCAAGAAAAAATAACCAACCCGGATTCTGACCCCGACCTTCAATATGTCACTGACCGTTTTTTGCCTGCTACTTATCGGTGTACTGCTCAACGCGGCGGCACAGTTATTTCTGAAGGCCGGCACGCTTCGCATTGGCGAATTCGCCTTCAGCACTGAAAATATCATTCCGATTGGCTGGCAGCTCGCCACCCAGCCGTTCATCGTCGCCGGT
>JANMPY010000172.1:0-4794 GCA_031370095.1 Betaproteobacteria bacterium | reverse complement strand
TTGCCCAATACACGCATCACTAAACCGGTGGGCAGCACGGCAAGGCAGAACACGACAAACAGGGCGATCGGGCTAACCACGCGATGCAATGCGAGCCCGATTTTTGTCCATATCCTGTTTAACGGAGAAAGTAACCGGGGCTTGATAAACGCGGTAACGAGAAACAACGCGGCGAGCGCCAACGCCCACCAGCGAATCGGCGCACCCGCGATCAGTGGATAGAGCGCGACAAGCGTGAACACGACACTAAAAACCAGGCCGAACGCCTTGTCGCTACCCCCCGCTGATACTGTGGTCGCGGCTTCACTTGAATGATGGCTCATTTCAACAGGCTTATTCATCGCATTGGTCTCGGATTGCTCTCGCATGTATCAACAAACTTATGAATATGCACGGTGGAAATTTGAGCATATTGATAACATTATTACACAGCCGATTTGGTGTTCGCGTCGCGGTCTGGCATTGTCGGCTCCACGTCGCGTTGGCTCGCGCGCACAGGAAATTTATTACCGCCAAAACAGGAGGCTCAAGCACTGGCACGCAGTTCGGCTGATTTTATGCTGGAAAAGCGCGCCAGATGGCGATCTACGTTGTTATTTGTCATGATTTCCAGCAGCTGACGTGCGTAAGTGCGATGCGCTGTCGAACATTATCTTGCGTTAACCATGCACGCGAACATCCGTGTTGTGTGTGCGCGTGACGAGTTCAAGGCTTTCGGACTTCATGCGCTCGAAGCCTGGAAAAATAGTTACGTAGTCGGCAATCTGCGGACAAGGTAGTCGTCAAGCGCGACGACATCAAGCATCGACGGTTTGTACCAACGCAGCGCCTCGATGATCGCGCGAGCCAATTGCAAGTCCGTGATGAGCGACACGCCTGCGTCGATTGCCTGCCGCCGGATCAAGTACCCATCGGGCCGACCGAACTGGTCATACTCACGCGGAATATTGATGACGAAATCGACCAGGCCCTGCTCAATGACGTCGAGCGCACTGGTACCGGCTCCGTGTCCTTTTTCAACCGCCATGCAGGCAATACCCAGTTCAACGAGTATTTCAGCCGTGCCGCGCGTCGCGTAAACGGGCAACTGCAACTCTTCGACAATAACCCTCGCCTCGTCAGCGAACCAGTACTTGTCGACGACAGGCCCCAACGACAGCAACACGCCTTTTTGTGGAAAGCGCATGCCGGTCGCGAGCAGCGCGTGCAGCAATGCCTCGTGCAGGTCGCGTCCGAGACAACCCACCTCGCCGGTGCTCATCATTTCCACGCCCAACATCGGATCCGCGCCCGCGACTCTGGAGAACGAAAACATGGGTGCCTTGACACCAACGTAGTCAAGATCCAAATTCTTGTTGACGATCTCGCGGCCGACCCCGAGCATCCGGCGCATGGCTTCCGCCGCAAAATTCTCACCAGTCACCTTTGAGGCGAACGGAAAGCTGCGCGACGCGCGCAGATTGCACTCGATGACCTTGACCGCATTGTGCCGGGCGAGAAACTGTACATTGAACGGCCCGGTAATCGACAGCGCGCGTGCCAGTGTCGCCGCGATTTGCTTGACGCGGCGAATGGTCGCAATGTAGAGGGTCTGCGGCGGTAGTACCAAAGTGGCATCGCCGCTGTGGGTGCCGGCGTCTTCGATGTGTTCTGAGATCGCCCACAACACCAGTTCCCCCTTGTCGGCAACCGCATCGATCTCGACTTCGCGCGCATGGGTTTCGAATTTGGAAACGACCACCGGGTAGTCCGAGGACACAACCGACGCGCGCGCCAGAATACGACGCAATTCATTCACTTCATGCGCGACCGCCATCGCCGCGCCGCTGAGAACATAGCTGGGACGTACCAGCACGGGGAATCCACCCAGTTGTTCCACAATGCGGTCAGCGTCGCTGGCGACGGTAACATGCGCCCAGCGCGGCTGATCAATTCCCAGTTCGTCGAGAAGCGAGCTGAACCTGCGACGATCCTCGGCCGCGTCGATGCGTTCGGCGCTGGTGCCAAGCACTTTCACACCTGCCTTGGCGAGGCGAATCGCGAGATTGTTCGGGATCTGGCCACCCATGCTGACGACGACGCCGTCGGGACGTTCATGTTCGTACAGGTCGATGACCGTTTCCAGGCTGATCTCATCGAAGTACAAGCGATCACAGGTGTCATAGTCGGTGCTTACCGTCTCCGGATTGTAGTTCAGCATGATGGTCTCGTAGCCTAAGGCCGAGGCGGCTTGGGCGGCATTGACTGCGCACCAGTCGAATTCGACGCTGGAACCGATCCGGTAGGTGCCGGACCCGAGTATCAGGATCTTCTTGCGCTTTGATGGGGCAATGTCGGACTGGCGGGCATGATAGGTCGCGTAGAGGTAATTGGTATCGGCGGGAAATTCGCCCGCCATGGTATCGATCTGCGCGAAGTGAGGTTCGATACCGTGTGCCTTGCGCTCGGCGCGAATGCTTTCGTCCGTCGCGCCGACCAATTTGCCGATGGCCTGATCGGAGAAGCCGAGCTGCTTGACATTGCGTAGCACGCCCGCCGCCAGGGGAAGCGGCGCACGCGCGAGGCGGCCGTACATGTCGACAATGGGTTCGATGGCACGCAGAAACCAGCGGTCGATCCGTGTCAAATCGTGAATCTCATCAATACCAACGCCATCGCGAATCGCCTGTGCAACAGCAAAGATCCGCAGCGGGGTCGCGTTGCGCAGTTCGTCGCGGACATCATCGAACTGGAATGCGCCCGGATCGAGGCCTCGCACGCCGATGTCGAGCATGCGTACCGCCTTCTGGATGACTTCCGGAAACGAGCGGCCGATCGCCATGACCTCGCCCACGCTTTTCATTTCAGTGCCGATGCGTGTTGACGCGCCGTGGAACTTGCCGAGATCCCACCTTGGAAACTTGCACACCACATAGTCCAGCGCAGGCTCGAAGAAAGCCGTGGTGCGGCGCGTAATGCCGTTCGGTATTTCGGTGAGCGCATAGCCCAGCGCCAGCTTGGCAGCGACGTAGGCGAGTGGGTAGCCGGTCGCCTTGCTCGCCAGCGCGCTTGATCGCGAAAGTCGGGCATTGACCTCGATGACGCGGTAATCCAAACGATCAGGGTCGAGTGCAAACTGGATATTGCACTCGCCGACGATGCCTAGATGGCGGATCGTGCGAATCGCGACCGTGCGTAGCAACTGATACTCGGTATCGTCGAGGGTCTGGGACGGTGCGATCACGATCGAGTCGCCAGTGTGTATCCCCATGGGGTCAAAGTTTTCCATATTGCACACGGTCACACAGTTGTCGCGTGCGTCGCGCACGACTTCGTACTCGATTTCTTTCCAGCCTTGAAGGCATTCCTCAACCAGCACCTGAGCGACGCCACCGGAGAAAGCGCGCCGCAGTGCGGGATCGATGTCCGTTTCGAGGTGGACGATGCCGCTGCCTTTGCCACCCAGGGTGAAGGCGCTGCGCAGCATTACCGGCAGGCCTATCATGCGGATCGCAGCGCGTGCTTCCAGGGCCGAGTGACATGCCCGGCTGCGGGCGGTCTTGACACCAATCTCAGCCAGACGCTCGATGAACAGGTGTCTGTCCTCGGTATCGCGGATGGTCTTGATCGGCGTGCCCAATACCTGGATGCCATGCTTGGCAAGAACACCGCTGTCATGCAACGCAAGGCCGCAGTTCAAGGCAGTCTGGCCGCCGAACGAGAGCGCGATCGCATCCACGCCCTCTTTGATGATGATTTTCTCGACGAATTCCGGGGTGACGGCGACGAGATAGATGCGATCCGCCAGTCCCGGGCTGGTCTGGATAGTGGCGATATTCGGGTTCACCAGAACCGTGGCGATGCCTTCTTCACGCAACGCCTTGATTGCCTGCGAGCCGGAATAATCGAACTCGCCCGCTTGTCCGATCTGCAGCGCGCCAGAGCCTAGTACCATGACGCGCCGCGGCTTTCTCGGAAGATAAACGCCAAACATGATTAACTCTGCGCCATGGAACCGACCAGACGCATGAAGTCGTCGAACAGAAATCCGGTGTCCTGCGGGCCTGGGCTCGCCTCAGGGTGAAACTGAACGCTGAAATACGGATGGTGACGCGAGCGGATGCCCTCGTTGGTGCCATCGTTAATATTCACAAACCAAGGTTCCCAGTCTTTCGGCAGTGAATCGTCCCGCACGGCGTAACCGTGATTCTGACTGGTGATGTAGCATCGGCGAGACAGGAGATCCTGAACCGGTTGATTAACGCCACGATGCCCGTACGGGAGCTTGTACGTGTCTCCCCCAGCGGCAAGCGCCAGAATTTGATTGCCAAGGCAGACGCCAAATATCGGCTTGCGATAGTTTCCCAGTAGTACGCGAATTTGTTCAACCAGCGGTACCAAATCCTTCGGGTCGCCCGGGCCATTGCCGATCAATATGCCGTCTGCTTGCGCAGCCAATACGGCAAGATCGGCGTGCCACGGCGCGCGGATGACGTTCGCTCCTCGGGCGAGCAGCGAACGCACGATATTGTCCTTGGCACCCGCATCGACCAGCAGAATGGTTAGCTTGCCACCTTCGTACCGAATCGGTTCGAGCGGCGCGACGCGACGAAAAACTTCCTCACGCATGTCCACGGCACCAGAACACTCGCGTGCCTGATCCGCGCTCAAGCTTGCGGGATAGAGTAATCCCTGCATTGTGCCGCGTTCGCGCAAGCGCCGGGTAAGCGCTCTGGTGTCGACACCGGTTAAAGCCGGGACGCCCTCTTCGACGAGCCAATCGTGCAAGGAGCGGCTTGCGGCGTGATGGCTGTA
>JANMPY010000622.1:0-3153 GCA_031370095.1 Betaproteobacteria bacterium | reverse complement strand
TTGCCGGTCAGTCTGGTGCCTTTTTTGTAGATGAGCGTCAATGGCACTTTGACACCATCCTTGGCAGTCACCATGAAACGCACTTCGTCGATTGCGGCAAAATCCACCGCTGCCTTTGGATGCAGCGCGAGCGGAATAATGTTGGCCGAGCGCTCTTCAATATTCACGTAGCGCGGCGCTTCGGTCCAGCCCTCCAATCGCAAAATCGCGCCTGGCCGTTTCGGATGCGTGACGATTTCGCGAATCGCCAGATCAAACGGCAGACGCACAAATTCAAGTTTGCCGCCGCTAAAAACGGAGTTGCTGAAATTCAGGCGTTGCAGACGATCCACACCGCCTGACAGCTCGCGGATGTATAGCGCATCCTGCGCGACGGCGAGCTGCTTGATGACCGTGTCGCCAGCTGGCACGATGGTGGTCGCGGTCGCCAAATTTGGCTGCGCCAGATAGGTGCGAACCACCTTGTTGCGCGGTGCATTTTTCGCTGTCAATAAATACAAAGCGCTGTCGTGGACGGTGAAACTGGTCACCAAATCTTTCGGCTCCGCGACCTTGCGCCACGCCAGCGGCTGCGCGTAGCTCGATGCCGGGGCCACATAAAGGCTGATCTCGTTCAAGTCGCCGTGGCGAATGGTTGCGACCAAAAACTTTCCATCGGGTGACATCTGTACGCCGGGAATGTCGATGTCGGCAAACTCAATCTTGGTCTCGGCAACCACACCCCGACCAAAAATGGCTTCATTTTTTTCCACCTCGCGGCCCAGCGCGTGACGATAAACGCGGCTGAACAGATAACGATTTTTTGCGCCATCTGCTGGCGTTGGCGGCAGGCGATTGTAGAAAAACGCGCGACTGTCGTCAGCCCACGCGCTTTCCTCGGCGAAACCAATACGATCAATCACCAAGCCAACGTCCTTGGAAGTGCCGACCTCAACGATGCGCAGCGACGTGTCTTCCGAGCCGCCGGCCGCAATGCCGACCAGCACGTGTTTGCCATCGGGCGAGGCATTGAAATAATCGAGGGCAAAACGTTGTCCGGGAATATTTAGTGTCTGCGCGTCGAACAGCAGCCGCTCCGCACCCGCGAAACCGTCGCGCACGTAAAGTTTGCGCATGCTTTCGCCGGGTGAAATTTTGTAATAGAAAATTCGCGTGGCAGACCCGCTGCCGGATATTTGTACGCCAGACATCGATACGCCCGCCTCGGCGAGCGTGCTGATTCTGGCCTGCATCGCGGCGCGACCGGGAATTGCGTCCAGCGTTTTGCGGGCAAATTCTCCCTGCGCTTTCATGTAGGCGACGACTTCCGCATTCTTGACGTCTTCAAGATAGCGATACGGGTCGACAACGGTCTGGCCGAAAAAAGTTTCGCTCACATTGCGCACCGGTGCAACCGGCGGGCCGGGCGCGCGTGCAGCCGCAGGCAGGGCGACTGGCGCGGCGACTGCCTTCGGTGGGTCAACCGGCGGGGGCGTTGCGCAGGAATTGAGAACGCTGGCAATCAGTGCAATGGATACTGTTGCAACAATGCCGCGCATGGGTGAGAAATTCATATTCAAATTCAACGCTCCGGTTTGTGTCGTGTAGAAATGTGAAGCTGGTTTTTCGCCAGCCATTCTCAAGGTCGTGCGTCTGCAGCTACCAGTAATTCTCAACAATAATATGGCCGGGTTCGAGCTTTCGGTTCATGCGAAATCCACGACCCTTCAACACTTTGCGCATGGTCTCGACCATTTCCGGATTGCCGCACAACATGAATCGCGAACGCTCGTCGTTCAACGCCACGCCGCTTGCCGCCTCAAGCTCGCCCGATTCAACCAGCGTGTTGATGCGGCCATGCAGCGCGCCGTGCAGGGTATCGCGGGTGAGCGTTTTGACGAAATGAAATTTCGCCTGTCCCTCGCGCGCATGGTCAGCCGCGAGCTGCTCCAGTTCTTCGGTGTAGCCGAGGTCATGACGCTCGCGCACCGACAAAACGATGACAATATTTTCGAATCGTTTCCATACGCTTTCATCCCTCAGCATCGAGATGTACGGTGCCAGACCGGTGCCGGTGGCGAGTAGCCACAAATCCTGCGCGCGTCCCGGCTGCTTGAAACGATCAACCGTCAGAAAACCCTGCGGCATTTGTTCCACCAGCATCGTGTCGCCGACATTGAAACGTCCAACGCGACTGGAGAATTCTCCCGTGGGCACCACCAGCAGGAAAAACTCGAGGAACGCTTCGTGCGGCGCGGACACAATCGAGTATGCCCGCCACAGCGTCTCACCGTTTTCTTTGACCAGCCCGATCCGCGCGAACTGGCCCGGCACAAAAATGTAAGCCGGATCGCGTCGCAGGCGAAACGACATCAGCGAGGGATTCCAGCGATGCAGCCACACTACCGGCTCCACGGTGATTCTTGTGGTCGTGGTTGCGGGCGGAGGTGGGGGAGGAAGTGTTTGTGGTGCCGCTGAGATAGGTGCGTTTGACATGCTCAAATTCAAGTTGCGCTTTCGCTTAATGCTTCGGTGCTCAATGCCCACAGTCTAGCAAATTAGCTGCGAATGATGCGGCGTGCCGTTGTTGAAAATCGACTCTTGGACGCGCACGACTATTGTGATCGATCAAGCTGACTTCGCGAGCAGCGTGCAGCACTGGCAAGCGTAGAACGCCATTTAATGCGGCATTACAGCCATTTACGCGCCACGATCCGCGCCAGTACTGGATGCTATCCACACTATTCGGCATGCATGCCATTACAGCGGCAATTGACGCGCGGTTTGAAACGCCGTGATCGGTGACGACAAACCTTTGGCAAATCCAATCACCTTAAAAAATTCACCCATCTCGGCCGGTGACACCAGGCGTTGCACTTGATTGGTCAGCGGCAAATATTTTGCGGCGGAATCAGGATCGGCAATGTTCAAGCGATCCGTCAACCCGCTCGCCAGCAGAAAATTCGCCTGCGTCGTGTAGCCGAGCAACTGCAGATTCGCATCGATCCCCGCGTCAGCAACGGATGTGAAATCGACGTGCGCGGTGATGTCCTGCAGCCCCGGAAAAAGGAATGGATCGGTGTGCGCGTAGTGCCGGTAGTGGCACATTAAAGTGCCGGTGATGCGGCTCGGATGATAAAACTCCGCGCCGCGAAATCCGTAATCGATAAAAAT
>JANMPY010000076.1:0-9759 GCA_031370095.1 Betaproteobacteria bacterium | reverse complement strand
CAATGATGCCGCCGAAGGCCGATGTGGGATCGGTTTCGAGCGCGCGCAGATACGCATACAGGGTATTTTCTGCAATCGCCACGCCGCACGGATTGGCGTGTTTCACAATCACGCAGGTCGGCACTTCAAACGCGCGGCAGCACTGCCACGCGGCATCAGCGTCAGCAATGTTGTTATAGGAAAGCTCTTTGCCTTGCAGTTGCTTAAAGTGCGCTAGCGTGCCGACGGCGGGATGCTTCTCCACATAAAAAGCTGCGTCCTGATGTGGATTTTCACCGTAGCGCATGTCCTGCGCCTTGGTGAAAGTCAGGTGCAACTTATCCGGAAACACGCGGCGATTGCTGTCCTCGTCCAGCGAGGAAAGATAGGTGCTGATCATGCCGTCGTATTCAGCAGTATGCGTGAAGGCTTTCTTCGCCAGCGCAAATCGGGTGTCATGGCGGATCGCGCCATCGTGCGCTTTCATTTCTGCCGTGAGCGATTTGTAATCACCCGCATCGGTGACGATGGCCACGAACGGATAATTTTTTGCCGAGGCGCGCACCATCGCAGGGCCACCAATGTCGATGTTTTCAATCGCGTCTTCCAGCGTGACATCGGGCTTGGCGATGGTCGCCGCGAAGGGATACAAATTCACCACCACCATGTCGATGGCAGGAATGTCGTACTTGTTCATCGCCTCGACGTGATGGGCGAGATCGCGGCGCGCGAGGATGCTGCTGTGTACGCGCGGGTGCAGCGTCTTCACGCGGCCATCCATCATTTCCGGAAACCCGGTGTAGTCGCCGACCTCAACGACTTTGACCCCGTTTTCGGCGAGCAGCTTGGCGGTACCGCCGGTGGAGAGAATTTTCACATTACGGCTGGCGAGAAATTTTGCAAACTCGACCACGCCGGTTTTGTCGGAAACGCTAATCAGCGCGCGCTGGATGGGGATATGGTTGTTTGGCATTTTTTTAGTTGCAACTTACGGTTGTGAAGCGGTGACATTGAATCGAGCAACAAGTGATGCGGCATATGTGACCAGTGACGCAAACGTAACGATTTATCTGTCACTCGTTACGCCCCACCTGTCACCGTCTATTCGATCCCGTGCTGCGTGAGTTTTTTTCGCAGCGTATTGCGGTTCAAACCCAGCAGCTCAGCGGCGCGGGTCTGATTGCCCTCGGCTTGATGCAGCACGACTTCGAGCAGCGGCTTTTCGACGTTGGCAACTACCATGTCGTAGATATTGGTGGCGTGTTCACCATCGAGATCCTTGAAATACTGCGTCATCATTTTACGGACGCATGCGGACAGCTCGCTGTCCCTGCTATCCCTATTGTCTCTATGCATTTTTTGCTCTTCCCTGTTTTTGTTTTATTGTTTTAGTTTGTTATTGAATCGTGCGCTACGCGACTTTTCGGTGAGCGGCGAAATCTGCGTCGATCAACCGCGTAAAAAATGTATCCAGCGCCTCAACTTGCAGCGCCGCGTCTTCAATCATATTCATGTCGTGCCGAAATTCGCTGCCACCGGGCAGACTGGCTAGATACCAGCCGATATGTTTGCGCGCGATGCGAACGCCTTTGTAATCGCCATAAAAATCATGCAAATCATGCAAGTGCCCCGTTGCAATGGCGTGAATCTCGGCAAACGTCGGCGGCGCAAGATTCTTACCGGTCTCCAGAAAATGTGCAATCTCGCGAAATATCCACGGTCGTCCCTGCGCGGCCCGACCGATCATGACTGCGTCGCAGCCGGTGTAGTTGAGGATAAACCTGGCCTTCTCGGGCGACCCAATATCGCCATTGGCGGTAACGGGAATTTTCACGCTTTGCTTGACGGTGCGAATGGTGTCGTATTCTGCCGCGCCGCCGTAGTGGTCGCTGCGCGTTCTGCCGTGTACGGCGAGTGCGGCAATGCCGCACTGCTCGGCAATGGCAGCGATGGCAAGCGCATTTTTGTGTTCCCGATCCCAGCCGGTGCGAATTTTTAGCGTGACCGGCACATCGACCGCATGTACGACGGCGTCCAGAATCCGCGCCACCAGCGATTCGTCTTTCATCAACGCGGAACCTGCATCGACCCTGCAAACTTTCTTGGCCGGGCAACCCATGTTGATGTCGATAATGTGCGCACCCTTGTCAACATTAAAGCACGCGGCCTCGGCCATCATGGCCGGCGCGGCACCGGCAATCTGCACCACGATCGGATCCACCTCACCCGCATGATCGCCGCGACGAATCGATTTTTCGGTTGCCCACAGCCTGCTGTCGGACGCCACCATTTCGCTCACCGCCATGCCAGCACCGAGGCGTTTGCACAGCATGCGAAATGGCCGATCCGTCACGCCCGCCATGGGGGCGACGATCAGATTGTTCGGGAGATGAATATTGCCGATCTGCAATGGATGCGCCTGATTTTGCGTGATGCTTGTTGCTCAAACAACGGGCGCTCATTTTATAGGCAATTCGCTTCTGCACAAAATGAATTTTGTGGTTTCGAGAAGTATTTCTTAACTCACTGATTATTTGTGTCTGTGCTTAAGGTGCCTTTCCGTAACCGCCACCGCCGGGCGTTTCGAGCACAAATACATCGCCAACATTCATTTGCGTTTCGTCCGAGTATGCCAACGCGGTGCGACTACCGTCCGCGCGCTCGATCCAGGTCTTACCCAGGCCGCCAACTTCGCCACCAGCCACACCAAAATTCGGTACGCGGCGATGGCCGGCGAGAATCGCCGCTGTCATTGACTCAAGAAAACAAATCCGTCGCGTCGCGCCACTGCCGCCGCGCCATTTGCCCGCGCCGCCGCTGCCGTGGCGAATCGAATGTTCATCGACCCGCACCGGATAACGCCACTCAAGAATTTCCGGATCGGTCATCCGCGAATTGGTCATGTGCGCCTGCACCGTGTCGCAACCATTGAAGTCAGGCCCCGCGCCGGTGCCACCCGAAACCGTTTCGTAATACTGATACACGTCGTTGCCAAAGGTGACGTTGTTCATCGTGCCGGAGCTCGCCGCCATCACGCCGAGCGCGCCGTAAAGCGCATCGGTAATGCACTGCGATGTTTCGACGTTGCCCGCGACGGTGGCGGCCGGCGGATGCGGGTTCAACATCGAGCCCGCTGGAATGACGATGGTGAGTGGTTTCAAGCAGCCCGCGTTAAGCGGAATATCGCTATCGACCAGTGTGCGAAAAACATATAACACCGCAGCGGTCACGACGGCGGAAGGCGCGTTGAAATTGGATTTCAGCTGTGGCGACGTGCCGGTGAAATCAATGGTTGCGCTGCGCTTATCCGCGCCTACCGTGATGCGCACGTTGATCACCGCACCATTGTCCATTTCGTAGGCGAAGTGGCCATCCTTGAGCGAGCCAATAATGCGCCGCACGCTTTCTTCAGCGTTGTCCTGCACGTGCTGCATGTATGCTTTGACTACATCAAGTCCGAAATGCGCCACCATTTTGCCGAGCTCTTGCACGCCTTTTTCGTTAGCCGCAATTTGTGCGCGCAGGTCGGCGATATTTTGATCGGGGTTGCGTGCAGGATATTTTGCGCTCGTCAGTCGTTCGCGCATTTCTGCCTCAAGCATGACTCCATTCTCAACAAGCTTTACGTTATCGAGCAGCACGCCCTCGTCCTCCACGGTGGTGGAAAATGGCGGCATCGATCCGGGCGTGATGCCGCCGATGTCAGCATGGTGGCCGCGCGAGCCAACATAAAAAAGAATCTCCTCGACCGACTCGGCAAATACCGGCGTGACCACCGTCACATCCGGCAAATGCGTGCCGCCGTTGTACGGATCGTTCAACACATACACGTCACCGCGCTGCATCTTGCCGGCATTTTTCCGCACCACAGTCTTGATGCTCTCGCCCATCGAGCCCAGATGCACGGGCATGTGCGGCGCATTGGCGATGAGGTTACCGTCGGCATCGAACAGCGCACAGCTAAAGTCCAATCGCTCTTTGATGTTCACAGAGTACGCCGTGTTGGCAAGCCGCAAACCCATCTGCTCGGCAATCGACATGAATAAATTATTGAACACTTCCAGCATCACCGGATCGGCCTTGGTGCCGACCGCGTAACGCACCGCGCGCGCGACGACGCGTGTCAGCACCAAATGATTCAACGCGGTAACTTCCGCCTGCCAGCCAGGCTCGATAATGGTCGTGCCGTTTTTTTCGGCTATGATCGAAGGACCGTCGATGCGCTGATGGAGACTTAAACGTTCGCGCAAATAAATCGGTGTGCTGCGTGCCTGGCCATCGCTCACCATGCGCACAATCGTGTTCGGTGTCGCAGGCGTTAACGCTGCCTCACCAAATGAATGCGTCGTCGGCGCATAGGTGCTGCCAATCGCCTCGCAACTCACCGCCTCGGCGATAAGCGCGCGACCGGGCATGAGAAAGCTGAAGCGCTTTTTGTATGCGGACTCAAACTCGAGTCGCATTTCTTCCACGCTGCCAAGGCTCACGATCAGCGCGGAGTCGGTACCCTCATAGCGCAAATGGACGCGGCGCTTCAACTTGATTCTCGACGTCGGCACGCCCTGCCCTTCGACCTCCGATGAGGCGAGCACACCTAGATGATGCAATTCGTCTTCAAGCGCCGCGTGATTGGCGTCGGTCAGCGCGAGCTCGACGGCCTTTTCGCGCATCGTGACAATATCGGCAAGCCCCATCCCGTACGCCGATAGCACGCCCGCGAGCGGATGAATGTACACGCGTGTCATGCCGAGCTCATCCGCCACCAGACAGGCGTGCTGGCCACCGGCGCCACCGAAACAGGCAAGCGTGTATTCGGTGACGTCGTGTCCGCGCTGTACGGAAATGAATTTGACGGCGTTGGCCATATTGGCAACCGCAATGCGGATAAACCCCTCGGCCACTTGTTCGGGGGATTGTTTTTCGCCCGTCGCCGCCTCAATTTCAATTGCAAGCGCGGCGAATTTGGATCGCACAATTTCTGCGTCGAGTGGTTCATCACCCCTTGGCCCAAATACACTTGGAAAATGATCCGGCTGAATTTTCCCGAGCATGACGTTGCAATCGGTGACCGTCAGCGGCCCGCCACGGCGATAGCAGGCAGGCCCCGGATTGGCACCCGCCGAATCAGGACCGACCCGATAACGCTGACCGTCGAAATGCAGAATCGATCCGCCACCCGCAGCAATGGTGTGGATCGACATCATCGGCGCGCGCATACGCACGCCCGCGACTTGCGTCTCGAACTCGCGCTCCAGCTCGCCTGCATAGTGCGAGACATCGGTCGAGGTGCCGCCCATGTCGAAGCCGACGATCTTCTCAAACCCCGCGATGGCAGCCGTACGCACCATGCCAACAATGCCACCTGCCGGGCCCGACAGGATCGAGTCCTTGCCCTGAAATTTATTGGCGTCGGTAAGACCGCCATTGCTCTGCATGAACATCACCTTGCAGCCCGGCAACTCGCTCGCCACCTGATTCACATAGCGGCGCAGAATCGGCGACAGATACGCATCGACCACGGTGGTGTCGCCGCGCGACACGATTTTCATCAGCGGGCTCACTTGGTGCGAGACCGATACCTGCGTGAAACCGGCGAGGCGCGCCATGTCAGCCACACGGATTTCATGCTGGTGATAACGATAGCCGTGCATCAGGACAATGGCAATCGCCCTGAAGCCTTTATTCCACGCGGCTTTCAGGGCATTGTTCGCAGCGGTTTCATCAAGCGCAATGATCACTTCACCGCGCGCACCAATGCGCTCGCCAACTTCGACCACTTCTGTATAAAGCAATTCAGGCAACACAATGTGTCGATCAAAAATACGCGGACGATTCTGGTAGCCAATGCGCAACTGGTCGCGAAAGCCTTTGGTGATTAACAGCACGGTGGGCTCGCCTTTGCGCTCAAGCAGCGCGTTGGTGGCGACAGTCGTGCCCATCTTCACCGCGTCGATTTTTTCAACCGGGATCGGCGCACCCGCCGGCAATGCGAGCAGATGGCGAATTCCTGCAACGGCTGCGTCGCGATATTGCTCGGGATTTTCAGAGAGCAGCTTATGCGTTAACAGCGAGCCGTCGGGCTGTTTGGCGACGATGTCGGTAAATGTGCCGCCACGGTCGATCCAGAATTGCCATTTATTTGGCGCGCTGTTTGGTGGAATCATAGCGATGTCGCCGCGCGAGCCGCCTGATCGTACATGCCAGACAGCATGCGCAGAAATGACGCCAGCTCACCTAATTTCGCATTCTCGCTGCCGTCTTTTGAGAGCGACGCAACCAGGCATGCTTCGCGCACCTCGCGATAGCGCTGAATATATTCCTGGCCTTTTTTGGTGGTGAAAAAAACCACTTCCTTGCCGCGTTTTTCAGAACTCACCAAATTTAAGCTGGTGAGTTTTTTGAGCGAATACGACACGACGTGGGTGTCTTCAATATTCATCATGAAACAGACATCCGCCAGTTTTTTCTCGCGCGCCCGATGATTGACGTGGTGCAGCAGCAGCGCATCGAGCGTCGTCAGGTCTTTCAAGCCCGCAGCGGCCATGCAGCGCGTCACCCAGCGGTTGAAGGCGTTACCGGCGATGATCAAGCCGAATTCGAACTCGGATAGCTCGCGGCTTTTGGGCGAGACCAGATGCGAGGACGAGACAAAAAGCCGTGGCGCAATGGGATCCATCGACTCGACGGCTTCGCTACTCGCGCGGGCGGCGGGAGTCTTGACCCTCGCGCGGGGCAGAAGCTTCGCAGGCTTGGGTTTCAATTTTGTTTTTTGCATATTTTGAGTTTACGTGGATATTATGTTGACAATTTATCAACGTATTGATACTTTGGCAAGCGTGCTGTTTTAGGCAACGCAATATTACGGGTGCGGTAAAGTTGGCAACAGCAAAAATTTCATCACTCAACCGAGGGGGTTACATGAAGCGTTTCACCACAATATGTGCAGCACTGGGACTTGTCGCCGTCACGTCCACTGCAATCGCGCAGACCAAATGGGACATGCCGACCGGCTACGCGCCCGCTAATTTCCATACTGAAAACGTACGCCAGTTCGCCGCTGACATCGACAAGGCGACCGCTGGAAAACTGAAGATCACGGTGCATGATGCCGGCTCGCTATTCAAGCAAAACGAAATCAAGCGCGCGGTGCAATCCGGCCAGGCGCAACTCGGCGAGTTTTTGCTGCCTGCGTTGGCAAACGAAGACCCGATGTACGGCGTCGATTCGGTGCCGTTCCTGGCCGACAGCTACGCGGACTCCATGAAACTGTGGAAAGTCTCGCGCAGCGCGATTGAGCAGCGCATGGGCAAACAGGGTTTGAAGGTTTTATACGGCGTCGCGTGGCCGCCACAGGGCGTGTATTCCAAGAAAGCATTGAACAGTGCGGCTGACTTGAAAGGCGTGAAGTGGCGCGCGTACAGCCCGCAAACCAATCGCATCGGCGAGTTGCTCGGCGCGCAACCGGCGACGATTCAGGCGGCTGAATTGGCGCAGGCACTTTCCACCGGCGTGGTAGAGGCACACATGACGTCCGGTGCGACCGGGGTCGACATCAAAGTTTGGGACTCGATGGGTAAAGGTGCGTACTACTACGACGCGCAAGCGTGGTTGCCGAAAAATCTGGTGGTGGTCAATCAGAAAGCGTTCGATGCGCTCGACAAAGCGACGCAGGACGCCGTGTTGAAGGCAGCGGCAGATGCAGAAACGCGCGGCTGGAAAACATCAGAGGCAAAAAACAAGGACACGCTCGACACCATGGCCAAAAACGGCATCATCGTCGCGCCGCCCAGCGCTGCGCTGAAAGCAGATTTGAAAAAAATTGGCGCTACGATGCTGGCTGAATGGGAAAAGAATGCCGGTGCGGATGCCAAGACGGTGTTGGATGCTTATCGCAAGTACGCGGGGTTAGCGGCAGCCGTCGTTCCCGCCTACGCGGGAACGACGATGCAAGTTGAATCACAGTTTTCTGCGGCGCTGTCTTTTGATTCGCTTGAGAGCCGCTGGTCTTTCGCCGGAGCCTCGTATGCGCAACTCGCTGGAATTCCTCTACAACGCCGCAGGCGTTCTCGCCGCAATATTCATGATCGGCACGCTCGCCATGGTGCTCGCTAGCGTGCTTGGGCGCGTGATGAATTTCAATCTGCGCGGCTCGGATGCCTACGCGGGCTACTGCATGGCCGCTGCCGGATTTCTGGCGCTTGCGCACACGCTGAAACGCGGTGAGCACATTCGGGTGACGCTGATTCTGGAGCGGCTTGGCGTTAAAGGTCGACATCGGCTGGAACTTGTCGCGCATGCCATCGCGTTATTTTTTTCCGGCATGTTTGCGTTTTTCACCGCGCGACTTGTGGTGCAGTCGTACACCTTCAACGATATTTCGCAGGGCAATGACGCGACACCGCTGTGGATACCGCAGATCGCAATGGCACTCGGCGCTGCGGTGTTGTTCATCGCGATTCTGGATGAATTTATTTTGCTGGCGTCGGGAAAGAAGCAAAAGCCACTCGATTCCGGCGAATTCAAAGCGATGGAGTGACGATGGACTTACTCATCACGGCCGCCTTGATCGCGTTTTTGTTTATTCTGCTGGGTGCTGGTGTCTGGATCGGCATCGGGCTTTTGGGTGTGGCGTGGATCGCGATGGAATTATTCACCACGCGCCCGGTAGGCGACGCGATGGCGGTCACCGTGTGGGGGTCGGCTTCGTCGTGGACACTGACCGCGCTGCCGTTGTTCATCTGGATGGGTGAAATTTTATTTCGCACCAAGCTCTCGGAAGACATGTTCAAAGGTCTTGCGCCGTGGGTGTCGAAAATTCCGGGGCGGCTGCTGCATACCAATATCATCGGCTGCACGATATTTGCGGCTGTGTCTGGCTCGAGTGCGGCGACTTGCGCTACGATCGGCAAAATGACGTTGCCGGAATTACAAAAGCGCGGCTACCCCGATGACATCACCATCGGCTCCTTGGCAGGTGCGGGAACGTTGGGTTTGCTGATTCCACCATCGATCATCATGATTGTTTACGGCGTGGCTTCCGACACGTCGATCACCAAACTATTTATCGCCGGAGTATTTCCTGGCCTGCTGCTGGCGAGCTTGTTCATGGGCTACGTGATTGTCTGGTCGCTACTCAATCCCGAAAAAATTCCGCAGCCGGACGCTGAATTCACCTTCACGCAAAAACTTTATGAGTCGCGCCACCTGATCCCGGTGGTGCTGCTGATCGCGCTGGTGCTCGGCTCAATCTACGTCGGCATCGCGACCGCCACCGAAGCCGCCGCGCTGGGTGTGGTCGGCGCGCTCGCGCTCTCGGCCCTGCAGGGCTCCATGAATTGGCCGACGTTTAAAGATAGTCTGATGGGTGCAACGCGGCTCTATTGCATGATCGCGCTGATCCTTGCCGGTGCCGCGTTCCTCACGCTCGCGATGGGCTATATCGGCCTGCCGCGTCATCTGGCCGAATGGATCAGCGGGCTCGGCCTGTCGCCGTTCTGGTTGCTGTTTGGCTTGATGATTTTTTATATCGTACTTGGCTGCTTTCTCGACGGCATCTCGATGGTCGTATTGACGATGGGCGTGATTTTGCCGACCATTCAAAAGGCCGGGATTGATCCGATCTGGTTTGGCATATTCATTGTGCTGGTCGTCGAGATGGCGCAGATCACGCCGCCGGTTGGATTCAATCTGTTTGTGTTGCAGGGCATGACCAAACGCGAAATTACTTATATCGCAAAAGTCGCGATGCCATTTTTTTGGTTAATGGTGGTTGCGGTGTTG
>JANMPY010000046.1:0-2451 GCA_031370095.1 Betaproteobacteria bacterium | reverse complement strand
AAATGTTTTGCCGCTACATTTTTCGCGCTCAACATAGCGCTTGATGCCGGCCAGCGCCAGGCCGCCTGACGGCTCCATGATCGCGCGCGTGTCCTGAAAAATATCCTTGATCGCCGCGCATATTTCGTCGGTATCAACCAGCACCACTTCATCGACCAGCGACTGTGCCAGCCGAAAAGTCTCTTTGCCGACTTGTTTCACCGCAACACCATCTGCAAACAGATTCACGTGCGATAACGTCACCCGTCGCCCGGCTTTTAGCGACTGATACATCGCGTTTGAATCGACCGGTTCGACACCGATAATTTTTGTCTTTGGCGATAGCGCTTTCACGTAGGCGGCAATGCCCGCGATCAGCCCACCGCCGCCGATCGGCACAAAGATCGCGTCAATCGGATGTTGATGCTGGCGCAAAATTTCCATGCCGATGGTGCCTTGCCCCGCGATCACCAGAGGATCGTCGTATGGGTGTACGTAGGTGAGCTTTTTTTGCGTCGCCAATTTATGTGCGTGCAGGCTCGCCTCATGATAACTGTCGCCGCTTAACACCACCAGAGCACCACGGCGGAGAACCGCGTCCACCTTGATTCCTGGCGTGGTCACCGGCATCACGATGGTCGCTTTCGCGCCGAGTTTTTGCGTCGCCAGCGCAACACCTTGCGCATGGTTGCCGGCCGAGGCGCAGATGACGCCGCGTTTTAATTCGGCAGGCGTCAAGTGCGCCATTTTGTTGTACGCGCCGCGCAGCTTGAATGAAAACACCGGCTGCAAATCTTCGCGCTTGAGCAGCACGTTATTTTTCAGCAGCGCGGAGCTGCCGACGGCGCGCTCCAGCGGGCTTTCGATGGCAACGTCGTAGACGCGGGCGGTGAGGATGCGTTTTAAGTAATCGATTTTCATAAAATTTTCTTTGATCAAGCGCCAATGTAGCAGGAAAAACACGCCGCTCAGTGTAGGGTGAGCCAGCGCCCAAGCTACAATATGCGCATGGATCAAACCGCCCTCAAACTCGCCGCCGCAAAAGCTGCCATCGCTTACGTTCCCATTGATACCATCATCGGCGTTGGTTCCGGCTCGACGGTCAATATCTTTATCGCGGAGCTGGCAAAAATTTCGCACCGCATCAAAGCCGCCGTGTCCAGTTCTGATGTCAGCACTGCGTTGTTGAAGCAAGCCAACATCGAGGTCATGACGTTAAACGACGCCGGTTTCCTGTCGGTATATATCGATGGCGCTGACGAAATCACGCCGCAGCTGGCGATGATCAAGGGCGGCGGTGCGGCGCTGACAAGAGAGAAAATCGTCGCGGCCGCGTCTGACAAATTCGTCTGCATCGCCGACGAATCCAAGCTGGTCGATGTGCTGGGGAAATTCCCGTTGCCGGTGGAAGTGATCCCGATGGCGCGTAGCTACGTGGCGCGTGAAATGGTGAAGCTGGGCGGTCATCCCGAATGGCGCATGAAAGACGACAAAGCCGTGGTGACTGATAACGGCAACTGGATTCTTGACGTGCATGGGCTGTCCATCGCGGATCCGCTGGCGCTGGAATCGACCATCAACCAAATTGCCGGCGTAGTGACCAATGGCCTCTTCGCAAGGCGGGGCGCGGATGTCGCGCTGCTCGCATCCGCTGACGGCGTGAAAACGCTCACGCGAACCCGGTAACACAACTGTCACAGAAGCGCGATAAACTTAGCAAGTTGTAAATTTCTATTCATCCGCCACACTCCAGACAAACATGCCAAGCGAACACATATCCAAAAAATTTGATGCCGAACTCGAAGGCGTGCGCTCGCGCGTGCTGCAGATGGGCGGCCTGGTTGAGCAGCAAATCAATCGCGCCATGGAAGCGCTCGCCAACGGCGACATGACGTTAGCCGATCAAGTCATTGTTGACGATCACCGCGTGAACGCGCTCGAAGTCGGCATCGATGATGATTGCACCCACATCATCGCCAAACGCCAGCCGACTGCAGGTGACTTGCGCATGGTGATGGCGGTGGTTAAAACCATCACCGATCTTGAACGCATCGGCGATGAAGCGCAAAAAATTGCGCGCATGGCCAAGCTCACGTATGGGCGGGAGCATAGCGCCTCGCCGCGCTTTGCCGAGGTGCATTACATGAGCAGCGTCGCGCTCGAGATGCTCAAAACGGCACTCGATGCCTTCGCGCGGCTTGATGTCGCTGCTGCCGCGAAAGTCGTGAAGCAGGACAAAATAGTTGATGAACAATTTCGCGGCATCATGCGCCAGCTCGTGACGTTCATGATGGAAGACCCGCGCACGATTTCGGCGTGCATCGATATTTTGTTTATCGCCAAGGCGATTGAGCGCATCGGCGACCATGCCAAAAACATGTCGGAGTACGTGGTGTATCTGGTGAAGGGCAAAGACGTGCGGCATATTACGGCGGAGGAATTCGAGCGCGAGACTTCTTCGCCCGATTGACG
>JANMPY010000010.1:0-3500 GCA_031370095.1 Betaproteobacteria bacterium | reverse complement strand
GAGCGCGATTTTATCGCCAACGCGGCCAATTTATCCGCGCTACTTTTTTTAATGCTGCCCGACGTGAATTGGGCGGGATTTTATTTGTTACGCGAACACGAATTGATTTTGGGTCCGTTTCAGGGCAAGCCCGCGTGCGTGCGCATTCCCGTGTTGCCGCAACCGCGCGGTGTGTGTGGCGCAGCCGCGTTCACGCGGAAAACCCAATTGGTTGCGAACGTCCATGATTTTCCCGGACACATTGCCTGCGATTCGGCGTCAATGTCGGAGCTCGTGGTGCCTTTGATCGTCGACGATAAAGTGATCGGCGTGCTCGACATCGACAGTCCGCTGCTTAATCGTTTTGACATTGATGACCAGCACGGCATTGAGCAAATGGTGCGCCTGTTTCTTCTGCACACCGACATCGCATGAGTCGATGCGAGCTGGTGTGCTGCCTGCATATTCCATCCGCCCATCTCGCCCCGCATGTCACTCAACTCTCTACTCGTCGATTTCAATTCCTACTTCGCGTCCTGCGAGCAGCAGGATCGGCCTGAGCTTCGCGGCCGACCGGTCGGCGTGGTGCCGATGCTCGCCGACTCCACCTGTTTGATTGCGGCCAGCGGTGAGGCGAAAAAATTTGGCGTTAAAACGCTGACCAACGTCGGTGAAGCGAAGAAGCGCATTCCCGATATCGTGCTGGTGGTCGCGCGGCACGAGCTCTATATCGATTTCCATCATCGGGCGGTAAAAGCAGTTGACGAAATCGCGCCGGTGCGCGAAGTACTTTCCATTGACGAGATGGTGTGCGACCTGCCATCGGGCTACAAGAGCGTCGAGCGCGCCACGGCGCTTGCGCATGAGATCAAGCGCAACATGGCAAAACGCGTGGGCGAATATCTCACGGTCTCCATTGGCATCGCGCCGAATACTTTTCTTGCCAAGCTCGCCTCCGACATGCAAAAGCCGAACGGCTTGATCATCTTGCAGGAACACGATGTGCCGGAAAAAATATTGCACCTGCCACTGCGTGCCTTGCACGGCATTGGCGAGAACATGGAAATTCGTCTCAACAAACAGGGCATCGACACCATCGCCAAGCTGTACGCACAAACGCCCGAGCAGCTCCGCAGCGTCTGGGGCGGCGTGGGTGGCGAACGGTTTTATGCGCGCCTGCGCGGCGAGGAGGTGAAGGACATCAGCCACGGCATGGCGTCGATCAGTCATTCGCACGTGCTGGCACCGGTGCTTCGCAATAAAGACGACGCTTATGCCGTGATGAACCGCCTCACGCAAAAAGCCGCGATGCGATTGCGAAAAGCGCTGCACTTCACCGCGCGCATGGGGGTCAAGGTGAAATTTTTGAATGGCCCATCGTGGGAAAACGAAACGCGCTTTCTGGAAACGCAGGACACGCTCGATCTGCTGCACGCGCTCGATGCGCTGTGGGCGAAATATCCTAAAAAGAAATCGCTGACACCGTTGCAGGTTGGTGTCGTGTTTCTTGACCTTTCGTCTGAAGACGCCCAATCGGCGCGGCTCTTCGACGATCTGGAGCAGACCGGTGACAAGAAAAAACTTAACGCAGCGATTGATGACCTGAATCTGCGCTTCGGCAAAAAAGCGGCGTACTTCGGTGGTGCGCACAGGGCGCTGGATCACGGCAAAATCGCGATTGCGTTCAATCATATTCCTGATGTGGAGACGGAAAAATAGTGGCTGCACCAGTTGCCGGATATAGCGGAACCCCATTGCCGAAAAAGCTCGGCTTGAAAGATGGCGGCACGATGGTATTGCTCAACGCGCCGATTGGCATTGAGAAATTACTGATGCCGTTGCCCGCAGGTGCCAGGCTCACCTCCAAGCTCGCTGCCAGCAATGATCTGGTCGTGCTGTTCTGCAAAGACCTCGCGGCGCTGAAAAAATCGTTGCCTGCCACATCGAAAAAATTGCATGCCAACGGTAGTCTGTGGATTTCGTGGCCGAAAAAAACATCGAAACTGTATGTCGATCTGTCTGAAGACGGCATCCGCACGTTGGCGCTGCCGACGGGTCTGGTTGATGTGAAAGTCTGCGCGGTGAATGAGGATTGGTCAGGGCTAAAATTGATGGCGCGAAAAGAACAACGCGAAAGCTGGAACCGATGAGCGCATTCCAAAATAACGTCACCATCATCACCGGTGCCTCAACCGGCATTGGCGAAGAACTCGCGTATCGACTCGCGCAACAAGGCGCAATGCTTACGCTGACCGCGCGTCGACTCGATGAGCTCAATCGTGTCGCTGAAAAGGCGCGCACGTTCGGTGCGAGAGTCATCACCGTTTCCGCAGATGTTGCCAAATCAGACGACTGCAAAAAAATCATCGACGCCACCGTCAATGCATTCGGCCGCATCGACACACTGGTGTGCAATGCCGGCATGACCATGTGGGCTCGGTTCGCCGACATTAAAGACGTGTCGATGCTGGAGCGCATCATGCAGGTGAACTACATGGGCGCGGTGTATTGCACGCATTATGCGTTGCCGCATCTCGTCAACGCGAAGGGGCGCATCGTCGGCGTGGCAAGTTTGACCGGCCTCATCGGCGTGCCCACGCGCACCGGCTACGCGGCGAGCAAACACGCGATGCGCGGTTTTTTCGATTCGCTGCGCATCGAGCTCGAAGATGCCGGCGTCTCGGTGACGATGATTTATCCCGGCTTCGTCGCAACCGGCATCCGCGAAAACGCGACCGGCGCCGACGGCAAGCCAGCCAAGATTGACCCGGTGAACAAGGACGATGTGATGAGCGTTGCGAAGTGCACCGATATTATTATTCGCGCGATGGAAGCAAGAAAGCGCGAAGAGATCATGACCTTGAAGGGTAAGCTTGGGCAGTGGTTGAAGCTGATTGCGCCGGGTGTGATTGACGGGATGGCCAAGCGTGCGGTTGAGGGGAATCAGAAGTATGTCGAGCGTTCCTAGCCCGGATAAATAGTTGAAACGCTATATCTGGCGCGCTTCGTGGCAGATTATTGCTCTGAAATCCGCACCAGTGCTAGACTTTTTATCCACTTAAACCTGTCATTTCGAACGCAGTGAGAAATCTGCTTGTTCCTTTTCTCGAAGCCAAAAGCAGATTTCTCACCCGATGAAGCCGGGTTCGAAATGACAAACAATTTTTAACTAACTCATCATCATGGTCATCAGTACCTGGCTCACCTTCCTCATCGCCACCATCCTGCTCTGCTTCTCGCCCGGCCCCGGCGCGCTCTCGTCCATGTCAGCGGGCATGAAATATGGCTGGCGGCGCGGCATGTGGAACTGCATCGGTATGCAGGTTTCGATCATGCTTAATGTCACCATCATCGCGCTCGGCCTCGGCGCGATTCTCATGGCATCGAACACGGCGTTCGAAGTCTTGAAGTGGTGCGGCGCGCTTTATCTGGTGTGGCTTGGTGTGCAGAAGTTTCGCGAAGAACCCGCGCCTTTTGAAGAAATTGCGGCGCGTACGGAGTTCAAGGACACGTCGACCAAA
>JANMPY010000004.1:0-1693 GCA_031370095.1 Betaproteobacteria bacterium | reverse complement strand
CTTGGTCGCAACGATGAAGCGATTCGGCACGTGCGGCGGAGCGCGGAGCTTGCTCGGTAACGCCGACTAGAACCAGCACTGGTAAGGTGTTTCAGGCAATTGTGCGCTGTAAGGCGCACCAGAGCTAGACCTTAAGTTAATCCACGAGCCGCCTTTTTTGCCTGGCGCAATCATCGGCCAAGGAAAAAACACGATGCAATGGCAGAAAGAAAAATATCTCATCACCACCGACACCGATAAAGTCGACATCGGTGTGATCCATCAATACTTGAGTGAGCAATCGTATTGGGCGAAGGGCATTCCACGCGAAACCGTCGCGCAATCAGTGCAGCACTCGATCTGTTTTTGAGTGTTGCATGAAGACGCGCTCATCGGCTTTGCGCGCGTCGTGAGCGATCACGCCACGGTCGCCTATGTGGGCGATGTGTTCGTGTTGCCCGCGCATCGTGGCCAGGGCTTATCGAAGTGGCTGATGGAATGCATCATCGCGCATCCCGATCTGCACGGCCTCAGGCGCTGGATGCTGACCACGGCTGACGCGCGAAGCCTATATGCGAAATTCGGATTTACGGCGGTGAAAGCGCCGGAGCGATGGATGGAAAAACACGATATGGATGTGTACAAGAATTAAGCTGTGTCTCGATGCTTTAGTCATTCTGTGAAGATGAAATGATGCGAAGTCGTCGTCGTATTTCCGCACGCAGTTGAACCTTCCCCAGCGTCGGTGTTGCTATACTTATCGAAATTGCAGTCGAGCCTTCACACACTTGTCACAATCAAACGGAGCGCCAGCATGTCGACTCACCCAATTGAAGATGCCGCTCTACATCTGCCAGAAGCACAGCGCGCACAACTCGCACACAAGCTGCTACTAAGCCTTGAAACGCAGAGCGAGCGGGAAGTTGCGGAACATTGGCGCGCGGAAGCCACGCGGCGTGCCGCAGAGATTGATAACGGTACCGTTAAAGCAGTGTCTGCCGAAGAAGTTCGAATTGTCGCCAAATCGCTGCTGCGGTGAAGGTTCAGTTTCACCCGGCGGCAGCGAGTGAACATTTGGATAGTGTCGCTTTTTATGAAAGTCGCCTGGCTGGATTGGGTGCTGATTACCTCGCGGAATTCGACACGACCCTTGCCCGAGTCTGTGACGCGCCCATCAGCTTTCCACTTGACACTCCGCCAGACATTCGCATTGCCCGGCTAAAACGCTTCCCTTTCAATGTGCTCTTCCGTCCCGGCGCATCCATGCTGCTGGTGCTCGCGGTCGCGCATCAGGGCCGTCGCCCCCGATATTGGATTGGGCGCATTGAATTGCCAGCATGATCAATCGTAAAGTTGAGCATTTTCGCCCTGACGTGAGCGTCATGGCCGTTCGTCGGTACGACGTAGCTTAACTGTTCGTGAAGTTGCCCTCAATCGCGTGGCGCGGTCGCCGTTACGCGGCCCGGAAATTTTGCCGCAAATTTTTATTTTGTGATTATGAAAAAGCGGCGTCATCCTGCTGACTGCGGGAGCGCGAAGCGCACAGACTTGCGGGGGCGGGAGCTTCATCCCCGCCACCGCAAATCTGTTGTAGCTCCCTCTCTCACCCCGGAAGGCTACAATTCGAGCGGCACGGTGCCGATCTGCCCATTGGTTGTAGCTCCCTCTCTCACCCCGGAAGGCTACAATGGCAACGCATACCGTAAAAGTCAAA
>JANMPY010000634.1:0-5640 GCA_031370095.1 Betaproteobacteria bacterium | reverse complement strand
GGGCATGACCTACGCCGAAATGGATACAAAATACCCGCAGATGTTTGCGCAGACTGGCTTGGTCGATGCCGAATTCACACTGCCCGATGGCGAGACGCGTGCCAATTTTCATCATCGTGTGAAAACGTCAATCGAACGTCTTGCAGCTGCGCACGCGGGCAAATGTCTGCTCATCGTCACGCACGGCGGCGTGCTGGGCGTGATCTATCGCTGGCTAAATGGAATGCCAATTGCCAGCGCACAACGGGTCGCGATTCCCAACGTCGCTTACAACCGAATTTCAATCCAGCCCGACGGCTGGACAATCGAGGTGTGGGCGGACACGCATCACTTGGTCGACCAGACCGTTGAGGACGGCTGAGATTTTTTCGGCACCGTGATTGCGGTGTCGTCCAATTGCAATTCGTAGCGAATGTCCATGTCGAGCGGCTTCTCCAGCCGCGTCACGATGTCGGTGTAGTTGCGGATGTTTTCGACGAACTGCACCGCCTCGTCGCCGCGCGCAAAGCCATGTTTGAGCTGCTCGTAATGCTCCGGCTCTTTTAATTTGAGATAAGTTTTTTTCACGTCGAGCCACGAGTCCGCGTTGAGCTTTAGTCGCTGCGCCAATATCCGCGCGTCTTCCAGATGGCCATAGCCCTGGTTGTAGGCCGCGAGTGCCAGCCAGGTGCGGTCAGGCTCGTTGATGCGGTTGGGAATGAGATCGCGCAAGAGCCGAATATATTTCGCGCCGCCGATGATGGATTCGCGCGCATCCAGCCGGTTTTTCACTTTCATCCGATCCGCAGTGTCCTCGGTCAGCATCATCAATCCGCGCACGCCGGTAGGGGAGGTCGCCAGAGGATCCCAATGCGATTCCTGATAGCCGATGGCCGCGATGATGCGCCAATCGATCCCGGTGAGCTGCTGCGCCTCATGAAAGAATGGTCGCAGCTTGGGTAATGTGGTTTGAATTTTTTCAAGGATCGCTTCAGAGTCGACCGCCTGAATGCGATTGACGTGGCCGTAATAGCGGTCAAGCAAGCGCGTGAGCGTGCCGTTGCTGCGGATTTTGTCGAAAAAAAGTCTGGTGCTTTGTTTCAAGTCATCGTCTGCAATCGGCGAAAATCCCCACGCCACTTTGTTTTCCAGGCCGATATTGAAAGCAACACCAAGATCCGGATGCAGCCGCTTGCTCACCGCAAAAGCGCTGCTGTCGACCACGGCAAAATCACTTTTCTTTGCTTCGATACGCTTCAATAAATCGTCAGGTTCCGATTCATGCGGAATGACGTCAATCGCGATTGACGGAAATTCGCCGGTCATTTCACGCAGCAGATCGTGCGCGGGGGTTTCGGCGATGACTGCAATGTGTTTGCCCGCAGCATCGCGCAGAGAGCGCGGCTTTGGATCTCCAAGCGCGTAAATCAATTGGTTTTGGGTAAGCTTGTAGCTCGGACTAAAGCTGAATCTTGATCGCAGCTCGACGCTGGGCGAAAGTCCTGCCGCCGCGATATGTCCGCGTCCCTCCTGTAAAGCGCTGAGCAGTTTTTGATAGCTTGGCATCACGACAAATTTCGGCACCACGCCGAGCTCTTTGGCAAACAGCGTAGCCAGATCGTGCTCGAAGCCGGTTTGTGTTTCGTCGCTCTTTTTGCCTGCCACCGGAATATCCTGCGTCGTTGTCGGGCCGCGCAGCGTGAGAATGACCAGCTCGCCCGACACACGCGGTGCCTTTAGCGGCGACATCGGTAAACGCAGCCATTGCGACGCAAAATTCGTCTGCCGCAGCGCGACGGCCGCAATGACAGCGACAACCGCGACCGCGAAGGCAATTAACATCGAGCGAAATAATAAACGGCGTTGCATATTTTGTTGACGTGGTGTCCGCAAAAAATCTCGTGTCGAGTTTACGTGATGTTTCCCCTGCAATGAGATAATGAAATTCGTGCAAATAACTGCATCAAGGCATCGCTTACCCAATGAAGAAAAAAATAATTGCGCTGGTGCCAGCCGCTGGAACCGGTACCCGGTTTGGTGACACGCTGCCGAAACAATATCTCGATATCGCCGGTCATCCGCTGCTATTTCATACCCTGCTTGCACTGTCGAAAGTGTCACGCATTGACAGCATCACGGTGGTCTTGTCTCCTGACGACGATCACTGGAAAAATTTCCCTGACGACTGGGCCTTGCTGGGCGAAAAAATATGGACAGCAAAGGTGGGCGGAAATTCGCGTGGCGCGACCATTACCAACGGACTCAATGCAATTGCCAAAAACGAAAACATGGCAGCCGATGATTGGGTGCTGGTACACGACGCGGCGCGGCCCTGCATTCGGCGCGAATTGATTGAGCAGTTTATCGACGAATTGGAAGATGATCCGATTGGCGGACTGCTCGCGTTGCCGCTGAATGACACCATCAAATTTGATGACGGTAATCTGCGCGTGAAAAAAACCATTCCGCGTGAAGGCCTCTGGCGCGCACAAACGCCGCAGATGTTTCGCCTGGGGTTGCTTAAGAGTGCGTTGGCTGCGTGTCCTGCGGCTACCGACGAAGCGCAGGCAATCGAGGCGCTGGGGCATCAGCCGAAACTGGTGATCGGCGATAGCGCCAATTTGAAAGTCACCTACGCGCCCGACTTGAAACTGGCACGCATGTTACTCACTGAGGAATAAAACGATGAGCGCATTTCGCATAGGCCATGGCTTCGACGTGCATCAATTGGTGCCGGGCAGGGCGCTGATGATTGGCGGTGTGAAAATCGATCATCCGCGCGGCCTGCTCGGACATTCGGATGCCGATGTATTGCTGCACGCGATCTGCGACGCCCTGCTCGGCGCTGCTGGCATGGGGGATATTGGCAAACATTTTCCTGACAGCGATGCGCGGTACAAAGGCATCGACAGCCGCGCGCTGCTGCGACAAGTCGCTGCGAAAATTGGTGCAGCAGGTTTCACGACAAGTAACATCGATGCCACCATCATTGCGCAAGCGCCGAAGATGGCACCGCATATTGAGGCAATGGTTGCCAATATCGCAGCGGATCTTGGCGTTAATGTGTCGAGGGTGAACGTCAAGGCGACCACGACTGAGCAGTTGGGATTTACTGGGCGCGGGGAAGGCATTGCGGCCGAGGCGGTTTGTTTATTGTGCGTGGCCTAACCGCTGTAGATGTTCGCACTCGCGCCAACTTTTTTCTGTCATTTTGAACCCGGTTTTATCGGGTGAGAAATCTGCTGTTTGTCGACTAAAAGAAAAAGCAGATTTCTCCCTGCGGTCGAAATGACAGTTGCTGTAGTAAGGGTGCATGTTGCTAATTTTTGCTTGATTCGTGTACCCGCAAAAATAGACAAGCACTAGCACTGACGGGTATCTTCAAGCATTTTCGTCCTGCTAGCCGCCCCAATGCTTGATCTACAAAAATAAAATGCTGCTAGGCGTTGGTTTTATCACCATCATTAGTGCCAGTATTTTCTGATCCCACGCCGGCAAGATTGCTCATGATGCGGCGCGCAATCAGATTCAGCGGCGCCACCATTTCGGCGGCACCAATATCAATCGCCTCTTTAGGCATGCCGAAAACGATGCAGCTTGCCTCGTCTTGCGCCAGCGTAAAGGCACCTTGGCGGCGCATCGCCAGCAGACCCTGCGCGCCGTCTTTGCCCATGCCGGTGAGGATCACGCCTATCGCGTCCGCACCTGCAGACTCGGCGGCGGAATTAAACAACACATCAACCGAAGGACGGTGCAAATTCACCGCCGCGTCACTGCTGATTTTGATGCCGTAACCGCGCGCGCCGAAGCGCTCCAGCCGCAAATGAAAACCACCCGGCGCGACGTAGGCATGGCCAGGCAGCACCGGCTCGTTGTCTTCAGCCTCTTTCACGGTGATTTTGCAAAGTCCATCGAGGCGCTTGGCGAAAAGCTTGGTAAAGGTGCCAGGCATGTGTTGCGCGATCAGGATCGGCGGGCAGTCCTCCGGTACTGCGACGAGGATGTCTTTCAGAGCCTCTGCACCACCTGTAGAGGCACCAATGACGATCACACGGCTCTGCGTCGCCTCGACCGACCTGAGCATCGGCAAGACCGCATCCGCATCGACCGCACGATTGATGTCGAGCGGCTGGATTTTGTCACGCGCGGCATACGCGCCACGGATTTTTTCAACAATCAACTGCGCGTAATCGTCGTCAGACGATTCCCCAGCGACGGGTTTACCGACAAAATCGACCGCGCCCATCGCCAGCGCACGAAAGGCGATATCGGAGCCTTCCTGGGTGTGGGAGGAGAGCATCACTACCGGCATCGGTCGCACGCGCATGAGGCGCTTGAGGAACGACAGCCCGTTCATGTTCGGCATCTCGATGTCGAGCGTCAGCACATCGGGATTGAGCGAGCGAATCATTTCACGCGCCACCAGCGGGTCGGGCGCTGCGCCGACCACGATCATGTCTGACTGCTCGTTGATAATCTCTTTGAGAATATTTCGGATCAGCGCTGAATCATCGACCACCAATACTTTTATTTTCACTTGAATATCTCCACTTCACCTCCCATGACCACATTGCGCAGTCGCAGGTTGTATTCGCTTTCACGATCCACAATCGTATGGTTGTGGAGCTCCTGGATTTTCTTGACCAGCACTTTACCGGTGCCGGGAAAGTAATAAAGTTTTCGCGGATGTACGCCCAGCAAATCCTGCGCAACGATTTTAATGCGCTCGTTGTGCAGATATTCGGTCACAAAATTGGCGTTGGCCTCACCGATACTATTAACCGTGAACCCGCGCAGCACATTGCCGCCGCCGAATACTTTCGCTTCCATGTTTTCGCGCCGCGCGCCCATCTTCAGCAACTGGTTAATGAGAATCTCCATCGCATAGGTGCCGTAGCGCGCCGACATCGACACCGGATTGGTCGGGTCTTTATCGCGTTCACTGCGCGGCAGCATGAAATGATTCATCCCGCCGACACCGGCGCGCGGGTCACGCAGGCACGCGGTCACGCACGAGCCGAGGACGGTGACGAGCACCATATTTTTATCGGTCGCAAAATATTCGCCGGGCAAGAGTTTTGCCGCCTCAATGCCAAATTTGCGGTCGAAATAGCGGGCCGGCGAAGTCTCGCCGCGCGAACTGCTGCGGTTGTCGCTGATGTTTTCGGTATTAGTCATGCTCGTCAGGCGGCCAGCTCATAGACGGTCTTGCCGCGATTGCGAAAAATATCGCCGGCGTTATAGAAAAAATTCTCCGAGTGCCCCGCGAACAATAAGCCGTTCGGGCGCAGCAGCGGGGCAAAGCGCGCCAGTATTTTTGCCTGTGTTTCCTTGTTGAAATAGATCATGACGTTGCGACAAAAAATGGCTGCCAGCGGACCTTCGATATGCCACGGGCCTTCGTGCAGATTCACCTGGCGAAAATCAACCATGCGTTTCACCTCGGGGCGAATGCGCGCAAAGCCGGCCTGTGCGCCGGTACCTTTGAGGAAAAACTTCTTTAACCGGTGCGGCGAAAGTGATTCGAGCTTTTCCATCGGGTATACGCCGCGCGCAGCGGTGGCCAATGCTTCAGTGTCCAGATCAGACGCGATGATGCGCACCGGCGGGAGGTCGGTGGCGAACGCTTCGATGACGGCCATCGCGATGGAGTAGGGCTCC
>JANMPY010000633.1:0-1505 GCA_031370095.1 Betaproteobacteria bacterium | reverse complement strand
AGTTTAGGCGATGGCGGAATGTTTGACGGGGAAGCGTGCGATTCGTTCACGCGCAGCCACGCGGGCGTTCGCGTCGGCAGCGAGCACGTCATTCATGTCGGTCGCAGCGGTGATGGATGTGCGGCTCAGCACATCCTCAATCACCAGCGCAATATCGGTGAACTTTAACGTGCCATTCAAGAATGCATCGACCGCAATTTCGTTGGCGGCATTCAGCACGGTGGGAGCCGTGCCACCTCGCTTTAACGCGTCGTACGCCAGGCGCACGCAAGGAAAGCGCGCGGTGTCAATGGGAGAAAATTCGAGCGAGCCTGCTTTGGTGAGATCGAGCGTGCTGACACCGGCGTCAATCCGATCAGGAAAACCCAAGCCGTAGGCAATCGGCGTGCGCATATCGGGGTTGCCCAGTTGCGCGATCACCGAGCCGTCGAGATATTCGACCATCGAATGCACGATGCTCTGCGGATGGATCACCACCTCGATCATCTCGGCCGACGCGTTAAACAACCAATGTGCCTCGATCACTTCGAGACCTTTGTTCATCATGGTTGCCGAGTCAACGGAAATTTTGCGGCCCATCACCCAATTTGGATGCGCGCACGCCTCGTCCGGCGTCACGCTGTGCAGCTCGCTGTTCAAGCGGCTGCGGAATGGCCCGCCGGATGCGGTGAGAATGATTTTGCGCACACCGACGTTAGAAAGGCCTTCGCCGAAATGGCGCGGCAACGATTGAAAAACGGCATTGTGTTCGCTATCGATGGGCAGCAACGTAGCACCGTTGTCGGCAACCGCGTTCATGAAAATCCGCCCCGCCATCACCAGTGCTTCCTTGTTGGCCAGCAGCACTGTTTTGCCGGCACGCGCAGCGGCAAGCGAGGACGGCAGGCCGGCCGCGCCGACGATGGCGGCCATCACCACATCGACGTCTTTGTGGCTGGCGATGTCGGCGAGTGCTGTAGGTCCTGCCAGCACTTCTGTGTCGCTTCCAGCACGCTTTAAGCGCGTGCGCAGGGCATCGGCAAGCATCGCGTCGGCAATCACTGCAAAGCGCGGATGAAATTTTTCGCATTGCGTTGCCAGCTCATCGACGCGCGTTGAAGCCGACAAGGCGAAGACCCTGAAACGAAGCGGATGTCGCGCGATCACGTCGAGCGTGTTCACGCCGATGGAGCCGGTGGAGCCGAGAATGGTGACGTTTTTAGCGCGCATAACTTAGCGCCCTTGTTGCAGGAGCACGTACAAACCGGCCAGCGGCAGCGTCGACGTTAACGCGTCGATACGATCCAGAATCCCGCCATGACCGGGCAGCAGATTGCTGGAGTCTTTTAGATTTGCACCGCGCTTCATCCACGATTCGAACAAATCGCCAATCACCGACACCACCGAGAGCAATATAAAAAAAACAAACAGCGCAATCAAACTTGACCGCAAATCTTGCGCCCACACTTGACGACCGACAAAACTGTTTGCGACCAGAAACTGCCAGATGAAAAAATATACCGCCA
>JANMPY010000606.1:0-2974 GCA_031370095.1 Betaproteobacteria bacterium | reverse complement strand
CTCAGCCGGTTCAGGGCTGGTGCCTAAATCGCCAAAGCGCTTCTTGATGTCGGCGTCATTGAGCGCGTCGTTCAAGGCCACATTCAGCTTGTCGATGATTGGCTTCGGCGTGCCTTTCGGTGCCCACATGCCGTGCCAGATACCCACTTCAAATCCCTTGAAACCGCCCTCCTCCATCGTCGGCACGTCTGGCAGTGATGCGACACGGGTCTTACTGGTCACGCCGTAAACCTTGACCTTGCCAGCTTTGATGTTCGCCGTTGTGTTGGTGGTTTGGTCACACATGAAATTCACCTGACCACCGAGCAGATCGGTCATCGCCGGTGCGGTGCCTTTATACGGCACCGTCAGCACATCTGTTGCGATCGCGTTCATGAACAACATGCCGCACAAATGCGACGCGGCACCGATGCCCGCGTTGGCGTACGACACTTTGTCTTTATTGGCTTTTACGTAGGCGATCAGTTCTTTGACGTTGTTCGGCGGGAAATCTTTGTTGCCGATCATCGTCATCGGCACGGTGGTGACGAGGCCGATCGGCTCGAGATCGGTGACGGCGTTGTAGCGCAGATTGCGATACAGCGTGGGACTGGTAGAAATACCGATGTGCATAAGCAAGACCGTATAACCATCGGCGGGAGCCTTGGCGACTTTTTCGTTGCCGATATTGCCACCGGCACCGCCCACGTTCTCAACCAGCACGGTCTGGCCGAGTGACTTCGACATCACCGACGCGACCGAGCGGGCGACGGTATCGGTCGGCCCACCTGCGGCAAACGGCACGATCATCGTGATCGGTTTGGTCGGGTAGGCTTGCGCGCTGGCAAAGCTGCTGACGGCGCACACGGTTGCTGCCAAAAATAGTCTGTTCAATTTCATGCATCCTCCAATTAAAAAAAGTTTGGGCTGTCAGGCCGAATGTCATTATTTTTTGCATTTTAGCCGATTCCGACTTTTTGGCGGCGTCAAGCGCAGTTTCCAATATTGCTGGTTCTTTCCGCTACAATCCGCCCAGTCACAAAAACGTCGTAAAACCGTCACAACTTGCCGGAGGTGCTTCATGTTCGGACGATTGATGCCCAAAGAGGGCCGCTTCTTCGATTTGTTCAACGACCACGCGGCACTTGTCGTTGACGGCGCGCACGAGCTGAATCTGTTCATGAATGACATGGGCAGCCGCGAGGCCCACGCGCAGAACGTGAGCTCGATCGAAAAAAAAGCTGACAAGATTACCCACGAGACGATCCATCTACTGCACCAGACGTTCGTCACGCCGCTGGATCGCGAGGACATCCACAAGCTCATCAGCAACATGGATGACATTCTCGATTTGATGGAGGACGTGGCCGAATGCGTGGTGCTCTATGACGTACGCGAGGTCACCGATGCGGCGCGAAAGCTCGCTGAAATTTGTGTCGCCTGTGCCGAGAAGGTGAAGCTCGCTGTCGGCATGCTATCTAACCTCGACAACTCGCAGGCGATTCTCAAAATCTGCACCGAGATCGATCAGCTCGAATCAGAAGCCGACCGCGTCATGCGCTCGGCCATGTCAAAACTTTTCCGCGACGAGCCGGACACCCGGCAATTGATCAAACTGAAAGCAATCTACGAGTTGCTCGAAAGCGTGACGGACCGCTGCGAAGACACCGCGAACGTGATCGAAGGCATCGTGCTGGAAAACGCCTGAGCTGTTTCATTGTCGGTTTCTGTTTGAGGAAAACCTTTGGCTGCAATTCCCATCAGCTTTGAAATGATCGTGTTTCTGGTCGCACTCGCCTTGGTGTTTGATTTTTTGAACGGCTTTCACGACGCCGCCAATTCGATTGCGACGATTGTCTCCACCGGTGTATTAAAGCCGCAATTCGCGGTGATCTGGGCGGCGTTTTTCAATGTCGCCGCCATCTTCATTTTTCAGCTCACCGTCGCCGCAGCCGTCGGCAAAGGCACGATCGAGCCCGCCATCGTCGACCACTACGTCGTGCTCGGCGCGCTGGTCGGCGCGATCTGCTGGAACGTGCTCACCTGGTACTACGGCATTCCATCATCAAGCTCGCACGCCTTGATCGGCGGGCTGATCGGTGCAGCAGTGGCCAAGGCCGGTACCGGTTCGCTGATCGCGAGCGGCGTGACAAAAGTGGTGCTATTCATACTGATCTCGCCACTGCTCGGCTTCCTGTTGGGATCATTGATGATGGTATTGGTGGCGTGGATCCTGCGCCGGACATCGCCGCGCAAAGTGGATCGATGGTTCCGCCGTTTGCAATTGCTGTCGGCGTCGTTTTACAGTCTCGGCCACGGTGGCAACGATGCGCAAAAAACCATCGGCATCATCTGGATGTTGTTGATTTCAGCCGGAACGATCGGTGCGAAAGATCCCGTGCCGACCTGGGTCATTGCCAGTTGCTACGTGGCGATTGGTCTGGGCACCATGTTCGGCGGCTGGCGCATCGTCAAGACCATGGGACAAAAAATCACCAAGCTAAAACCAGTCGGCGGATTTTGCGCCGAGACGGGCGGCGCGGTGACGCTGTTCACCGCCACCGCGTTGGGCATTGCGGTGTCGACCACACACACCATCACGGGCGCCATCGTCGGTGTCGGTGCCGCCAAAAAACTTTCGGCCGTGAGGTGGGGTGTCGCCGGTGGCATTGTCTGGGCGTGGATCCTCACGATTCCATGCTCGGCGTTCATGGCGGCGGTGGCGTGGTGGCTGGCGACGCAGTATTTGTAGAAAGCTAAACACTAGCACTGGTGCGGCTTTCAGGGCGTTTTCTGCTGCCAAGGCTCACCGAATGGCGGTCTGGCACTGCTAGTGCCCCACAGCATAAATCGTCTGCGCAACACCGCGATGCTATGCTTTCCAAAATTCCCTCCTGCCGCACCACATGCTACGACTCACCGAATTGCGCCTGCCGCTCGATCACGTACCAGACGCGTTGCGCGCCGCAATCCTCAAACGCCTCGACATCGCCGA
>JANMPY010000605.1:0-2949 GCA_031370095.1 Betaproteobacteria bacterium | reverse complement strand
CTCGGTAAAACTCGTCCGAATCGCGGTCGTCCCCGCCAGCCGCGGCCCCTGCGGATGAATGCAAATAATGCCAGGCTCATCGGCCCACACCGTCATCATCAGATTCATGTCGGCGCGCTCGAACGCGTCGTAAAACGCGGTTTCGCAGTCGGTGGACGTTGGAAAAAGTTTTACGGTTTTTTTCGCCATGCGCAGATGATAGCGCGCTGTGTTGCGGTTTGCGTTAACGCGTGCTTTCTGCTTTCAACTTGTCTTGATTGCGAGATGGTCAGGAATGAAAATTAAAACACTAGCACTGGCGAGGCTTCCATGCATTTTTAGCTCGAAAAGGCTCGCCGAATGGCGTTCTGCGTATGCATATGCTGTCAAGCCAGCGGCAAAGGAATAAGCATCCCAATTGGCGGTTTAAATGTTTTTCGCGCAATGTACGCAATCGCACAGATACAATTTTCAATTGCCGTTTATGCTTTGTGCGTAAGCTAACGTCGTTTAATCCGTTTTGCCTTTCGCCGCGTACATGGCAAAGACTCCTGAAAACCGAATCGAAACTGTTTGTAAACATCGTTCGCCTTGCATCCACAAAACTTGAATACCGCCGCTGAAAATTGTCCGTCTGAATGGTCGCGCACAGCGCGAGTGTTGGCCTGCGTGGTCGTGTTCGGCGTCGTGCTCCAATCGTTTTTTCTGGCCGGACTGCGTACCGCCGAGCGGGCGCATTTTCATTCTGCTCCTGCATCCATGCCGTCGTCGCAAAGCCCCGACGCAAATGAGAACGGACATCCTCACACCCACCCTCACACTCACACGCACGCTGCGATCCATGACCACGGCAGCGACAGGAACGACGTGGTTTATGTGAGCAGTGACGATGGTGATGACACGCCGCTACCTGCATTGACCCGACTCCCGCTCGATCTCGACGGATATTTTCTTAAAGCCGATTTGCCCTTTATCGCGCGTCAAAGACGTGTGGTTTTCATAGAACCGCCGTCGCATTTTGGCAGTCGAACTGAGCTCCCGCTGGAACGCCCGCCGCGTATTCGCGCGTAACGTTTCGTCCTGCAACAGGCCGTCTTGCCTGATTGCGGACTTCTCACGCAATGCCTCCACGTTCGCGCTACGCGAGTGTGCTCGTGCGTGTTCTGAAATGATTTGGGTCGGCGTCCCCGCTAGGGATGTTGGCGTGGAGATTCAACTTGAAAAAATTCTTCCGTTGGGAGCAAACACCATCATTGCCGCCATGTCGACCGTGTACGATACGCGCCATGCCTGTGAAACGCGCGGCCCTGGTGTTGGCCGTCGCGTCGGCGCTGGCACCGAACGCGTGGGCTGGCGGCGAGCAAACGATTGAAAAAATTATTGTGACCGATTCGGCAACGAGCCAACTCGGTGTCGCCGATTCTGCCAACGTCGGCACCGTGACCAAGAAGCAGCTGGAGGCGAGAACCGCGTATCGGCCCGGCGAGTTGCTGGAGACCGTCCCCGGTTTGGTGGTCAGTCAGCACAGTGGCGAGGGCAAGGCGAACCAGTTTTATTTGCGCGGTTTCAATCTCGATCACGGCACCGACTTGCGCACCTCGGTGGACGGCATGCTGGTCAACCAGCGCAGCCACAGTCACGGGCAGGGATGGACCGACCTGAATTTCCTGATTCCCGAGTTGGCGACCGGCCTCAAATACAAGAAAGGTCCGTACTACGCAAGTGAAGGCGATTTCTCGTCTGCAGGCTCCGTGGACATCACCTACGCCAATTCGCTGCCAGCGGGCATTGCCAGTATCGGTGTTGGGCAAAACGGCTATCGCCGCCTCCTGGTGGCTGATTCAACCGCCGTCGGCGCTGGCAATCTGCTCTACGCGCTCGAAGGTTTTCGCAACGACGGGCCATTCACGCGGCCTGACGCGTACCACAAAGTGAACGCGGTGCTACGTTACTCGCAGGGCGATCAGGCCAACGGTTGGAACGTAACCGCGATGGGCTACGACGCAAAATGGAACTCCACCGACCAGATCCCCAAGCGCGCGGTCGATAACGGTACGCTGGGTCGCTTCGACCTGATCGATCCTACCGACGGCGGCAACGCACATCGCTACAGTCTGTCCGGTGCGTGGCGCCGCCGCGGCGACGGCTCGGCGACCGAGGTCAGCGCCTATGTCGCCCACTGGAAGCTGGATTTGTTTTCCAACTTCACCTACTTCCTTGATAATCCGGTCGACGGTGACCAGTTCTACCAACCCGATCAGCGAACGATGAGTGCGCTCAATGTCCGTCACGCGTGGGCCACAAAATTATTCGGTCGCGAAGGCGAGAATCAGCTTGGCTTGCAGGTGCAAAGTGACAACATTCGCAACGCGCTGAAAAGCACTAAAGCGCGACAAGTGATTTCGACCACGCGCAGCGATCACATCGTCGAAACCAGCGCTGCCGTTTGGTTCGACAATGTCACCAAGTGGACACCGACTTTTCGCACCGTCGCCGGGGTGCGCGCCGACCGCTTTCACTTCGATGTCAACAGCGATAAGGCAGAGAACTCAGGGTCGCGCACCGCCAGTATCGCGTCTCCCAAGCTCAATTTCATCTTTGGCTCGTGGGCCGAGACCGAGCTTTACCTCAATCTCGGTAGCGGCTTTCACAGCAACGACGCGCGCGGCACCGTCATTAAAGTTGACCCGAAGACCCGCGAGCCGGTTGATCGCGTGACGCCGCTGTCGCGATCAAAGGGTGCCGAGCTCGGAGTCCGCACCTTGCTGCTGCCCGGTTTACAAACATCGCTATCGGTGTATCAGCTCAATTTCGACTCCGAGCTGATTTTTGTCGGTGACGCCGGCACCACCGAGGCGGGCAGACCGAGTAAACGCACAGGCTTTGAGCTGGCCAATTTTTACAAGGTCAACGACTGGCTAACGATCGATGCCGATGTCGCATTCGCGCAAGCGCGCTTTCGCGATAGCG
>JANMPY010000584.1:0-6759 GCA_031370095.1 Betaproteobacteria bacterium | reverse complement strand
GGCTCATCGCTGGTGAGCCGCCGAATCTCTTTACGATTCAAGCCTGTGAGCAATGACAACTTGGTGCCACTGACCGCATTGTCGTCAACAAAATGTTTATTCGCCGAGCGGACATACGCACGCTTCAGCACCTCATTGGCCATCTGAAACGTCACCCCCTTCGCAATCATCAGGCGAACCAAGGGCACCAGTACACGCACGAGCGTGTCCAGGAGCTTGTTTGATTGGCTCTTTTCGGGTGAGTCGCTACTCATCTATCAACTATTTTTGAAAGTGCTTGCTTTTTGTTTTGATTGCGGGAATAATTCCCGCATCAGTAGTTTATGTGAATTGCCGAATAAAAGCAAAGGGTGCGTGATGTCACTTGAAACCAGACCGTTCAGCGTTGTCACCGAGACAAGCGGAACAGTGTTGGTCGATGACGGAAACTTACCCGGCGTATTTCTACTGAACAGATTTTTAGCAGCGCCTACGGTAGCCGACACCAGCGTGTCACGACAAACAGGATTTGCGGGCATGAGCAATATTGACTCTGACCCAGCAAGCCAAACGTTATCTCCGCAACACGGAGTGACGACAAAAACGAGAAACAACACGCTGGTGGTGCGCCCTGAAAATCTCCCCGCAGTCATTGCGTCGCCGTGTGCAGCCGGTCGCGTCAAGCCAGCAAATTTATTTGTACCTCAACCAGCCTTGCCAAGGTGGGCTCATGCACATATCTGATCGCTCGGCCGCGTTTCCGTTGATTTCACGCAGGCCTCTCACGCGCCGAAAAAATGTCAACAGTCAAACGATTTCACATTGGTTCGAGCCATTAAAAAATCTCAAGCAAATTTTTGCCGGCATGACGTTGATGAGCAGTAGTGCGGCCAGTACCCACGCGGCATCACCGACAGGCAAGCCATTTTCGGCGCTGCTTGATGTGACGCCGTCAATTGCTGCGGCGAATACGCCGCGCCTGTTGACGATCACGGCCTATTTCCCGCTCGGTTGCGGGCCGACCGATGCCACGCTTGCGAGTGTGACTACAGATGGTGCTCGCAGCCTGGAGGTGCGGCTCGACACACCCAGCACTGATTTCGCGGCCTGCGCGCTGGTGCTGGTTCCCTATACGGTGGAGATTAGCTACACGCCGACCGAGGTTGGCGATCTGCCGGTGCGGATCATGAGCCGCGACGGCGTGTTGGCTGGTGAGTCGGTCGTCGTTACGCGCGCATCCAAAGGCGACGACGCGCAGTTTGCGGTGACCGGCAAATGGATCGATCCGGCGATGAAGGAAACTGGTCTTGCGCTCACCGCCGACTCACCGCGCAATGATGCGGTCGTTGGCACCTGGAATTTTCACGACTATCAGGGCGTGTCACGTCGATATTCGATCCAAAGCGTGCATTGGAACGAGCCTGATGTAGAAGCGGAAGGGGCGATATTTGAGACCACCGCAAGTGCCGCGATTGCGCCTTCAATCGATCTGCCGCAGGCATCGGCGCATCAGCTGGGCTTGGCGCGCATCACGTTTCATGGGCGTGATTGTGCGCGGATTTTTGCGTTGGGCTTTGGTGGCAATGTTTTGTTCACGTCGAACCTGATTCGTTCGACGTTGTAATCGCATCGCATACAGGTCGTTGACGATTTCGCGCCACACCCCTGTCATTTCGAGCAACGCGAGAAATCCGCCTTTGCTTTATACGGCGTAAAGCAGATTTCTCACCCGAAAATTCCGGGTTCGAAATGACAGGTAAGTATTAGCAGGCATGTCACGGACGATACGGATTGTTCGGATGACGGTCACGACGATCCGGAATGCCATCACCATCGCGATCCCAGCGACCACGATTCTGATACCACCCGTCACCGCGCTGCTCCCAGCGATGGGGCTGGTAGTAATATCCACGTCGCTCGCGCACCCAATTGCCGCCCACCCACACATGGTGGTGGCCGCGCCAATTCCAATAACCCGGTGCCCAGACGTAGCCACGACGTGGAGACGGCACAACTTCATACCTTAGCGGTGGTGGCCCGACGCGCACCGATACACCGACCGAATTTGATGCCGCACTGATTGTCGGGATCGTCATTGCGCCCAGCGCGCCGGTAACGAGCAAAACAGATACCAATACTTTTCGATTGACCATGATTGTTGCCTCCATCTTGTTGTCTGCAAATCTCGCCGACCATTGCTGATCTTGATGCTGCTGCGACCGGTCGGCTGGCGATCACACTGTTACTAACGCAACGACCGCGCTGCGGTTTACGCCGCATCAAATGTGAAAGTTGTAATCGGAAGTAACAGGCCGCATCAAGCGGGCTGTTTTACGCGACCCGCGAATGCGTGATTCCCAGCTACGCGTAGATGCGTTACCCTACAAGTTTAAGCAAAAGCAGGGAAGCGCGATGTCGAAAGCAGATACAGAACTGATCGTCGAACTCAAGGCGCGTCCTGCGTCGGAAGCCGCGAAGCAACTCGCCGTCATCGATGCGGCGACCGCTTATGATGCTTTGGCCGCCCTGAATCCGGCATTCGCACAGGATATCCTCGCCGTATTGCCATCAATACAGCGTCAAACCATCATCAACGCCGCACCACCAGAAATCGCCCAGCAGTGGCGGCGCAACCAGTCATTCGCACAAGGCGTGGTGGGTCGATTGATGGAGCCGGCTGTTGGTGTGTTTGCACCGGCGACCACGGTGGGCGGTGCGGTTGAGGCCTTGCGCGCATTGATCAAATCTGCTTTCATCACCTACGGCTACGTAACGGACGCCACCGGCAAATTACTCGGCATCGTGACGATGCGTGATTTATTGTTTGCCCAACAAGACACGACGCTCGGCGAGATCATGCTCACGAATGTATTTGCGCTTTCCCCGCAAAGCCGGATATCGGACGCGATGCGTCTCACCTTGAACCGCCACTATCCGGTTTACCCCGTCTGCAACGACGAGGGAAAATTATTGGGACTGGTGCGCGGGCAAACCATTTTCGAATCGGAGGCATTCGAGATTACCGCGCAGGCCGGTAGCATGGTCGGTGTGGAAAAAGAAGAGCGCATCTCCACGCCGATGCTGCAAAGTTTCAAGTACCGCCACCCGTGGTTGCAACTCAATCTCCTGACTGCGTTTCTCGCCGGCGGTATCGTCGCAATGTTTCAGGGCACCATCGACCGGCTGGTGATTCTCGCTGCTTTCCTGCCGGTGCTCGCAGGGCAGTCGGGCAATACCGGTTGTCAGGCAATGGCGGTCACGCTGCGCGGCATTACGCTGGGTGAGATCAAGCAGGGTGACGGTAAGAAGCTGGTGTTCAAGGAAGGCTTACTGGGTGCCATGAACGGCACGCCGATCGGGGTGATTGCAGCGGTTGCGATGTTCATCACCGCGACTGCGCAACATTCTCCGCATGCGTTTATGCTGTCACTTGTGACTTTTTTGGCGATGGTAGGCGCGTGCATGGTCAGCGGCGTTTCCGGTGCGATCGTGCCGTTGACATTGAAACGCTACGGAGCGGATCCGGCGACGGCATCGAGTATTTTTCTGACGACCTCAACCGATATTGTCAGCATGGGGCTGCTGCTGGGCTTGGCGACGGTATTGGTGCCGTGAACTTTGGCAGATCGCAAAATGCTGAGCACTAGCGTTGACGGGCGTTTCCAGCCACTATTGCCCCGAACGGCAAGCTGGATGCGTACCTTGCGTCACACCATTGCGCAATAATTCAGTCGGTTTGCAGAGCTACAACACCGACCTTGTGTCCGCCTGCTGCCGCTGATACTCACGCCGTTTCATCTCGAGGTATTCGCGCTGCTCCATTTCGTGCAACTGGCGCGGATAAAGCTCGGCTGCCGTGAACCAATCGACAATGCGTTTCTCGAATTGCGCGCGTGATGCTAACCCCGACGCCATGGTCGACGCTGTGGATGACGTCGCGTTCGACGCGCCCAGATACGCTTCCACCGCCAGGTGATAGCGCATCGTGTTGCGCTCAACGAGCCCGCGTATGCCGTCGACAAACACCGGCTGGCCGCGAGAATCTTTGCCCATCACCGTGAAGCCAACCTTATTTCGGCCAATGGTGGCGAGATACGCTTTCATCGCGAGACGCCCGGTGACGCTAAAGCCAAACGCGTAGCTCAAATGCACAAACGTATTGCCACCGTCGAGCGGCACGGCTTCGAGCGTGATGCGATAGTCGCGAGTGCTTAATGGCCCAGTGTCTGCCGTCAGATTGACTTTGAGAAAGTCGGCGCGCTGCACCGCTGCACGCCATGCGAATGTGAGTCGATAGGAGTCGCCGAGCGGCTGATCAAATTTTTTGCCGACGTTCATTTGCAAGTTGGTAGCGCCGCTGACTTGCTGTACACGGCAGTACTTGGTATTGAGATGCAGGATGAGGATGTCGCACCAGGTTCCGGCACCGCCAAGTGCCGCGTTCACTTGCGCGAATGGATGCGGAACCACCGCGTAGACATCGCCGCTAACGTCGTTCGATCCCTGTTGCGATACCAGCACCAGTGGCCGCTTGAACGGGCTCGCCGCAAGCTGTCCACGCAAGGCCTCGTAGCGGGCGCGAAACGCGGGCGCGGCGCCATCCGCGTCGGTGACGGTTGGTGCTGCGTTGGCAATGCCTATTAGTAAGCAGAGCCAAACGCCGACGATCACAAGACAGATCGTTTTACACATCGCACTCATAACCAATATGCCCAGACACGTGCCGCACCTTCCTTGATGCGCAACATGAACGCACGATCCTGCCACGCCTCAAGCGTGATTTGCTCAGACGCCGCCAAATCTTTGTCGAACATCGCTTTCATTTGCAGACCAAAATCGGTGCCCAGCACGATGGCGTTGATTTCGTCGTTATGCAAAAAGCTGCGCCAATCAAGATTGGTCGAGCCGACGCTGGACCAGACACCGTCGATCAACGCGGTCTTGGCGTGCAGCAACTTTTCGCGGCGCTCATAAATTTTTACGCCATTGCGCAGCAGATCGGTGTAGAAAGATCGCCCCGCATGAAACACCAGCCCCGAATCGGTACGACCTGGCAGGATAATTTTCACGTCGGCGCCGCGCGCAACGGCCGCTTTCAAGGCATCGAGAAATTGCTCGTCGGGAACGAAGTAGGCGTTGGTGAGATAGATCGAGGATTCGGCGCTGTTGATTGCCGAAATCAGTGTCGAGTAGTACTGCGTGGTCCCCTCGTCAGCTGAGCTGCCAATGGCGCGGATAACCTCTTTGCCCTTTACAGAAGGCTGCGGAAAATATTTCTTGTCGGCCAGCGGCTCACCTTTTTGCTTGCGCCAGGTTTCCTGAAACATTTTCTGGAATTCCGCCACCACCGGTCCTTCGATCAACATGTGTGTATCGCGCCACGGTACGTGGGCCGCGTCACCTTGAGACGCGCGCCGCTTTGCTGCTGAGCCACTCGAGTAGACACCGCTGATATTGATACCGCCGACGAAAACACTTTGACCATCGACGATCAACAACTTGCGATGGTCGCGCTGATTTAATTCCCAGCCTTTTTTTGCTTGCAGCGGATTGACCGGATTAAATTCGACAACCTTCACGCCGGCGTCTTTCAACTTGTCAAAAAAAGCGCGTGGCGTCGACAAGCTGCCGACGCTGTCGTAAATCAAATTCACCTGCACGCCTAGCCGCTGCCGCGCGATCAAGGCATCGGCGAACTGGCGGCCCGTTTCATCGTCGTCGATGATGTAAGTTTCCATGTTGATATGGTCGCGTGCCGCCGCGATTGCCTTGAACATGGCGTCATAAGTCGTCTGGCCATCCTGAAAAAGCGTGACCTTGTTGCTGATCACCAGCGGGCTACCAGCGATGGCTTCTTCGAGCGCCAGATGTTTTTCAAAGATGCCGGTCTCAGGCGCGCGTGCGGCGATTTTCTGGAGGATGGCTTTGCTTTGTCCGGTCGACAGTATTCCCTTGGCACCTTCGAGCTGTACCGACGGCATCGCGGATGATGGTGCTGGCAGCGACGGATCGGTGGCGACCTTTGGCAGTGACGCACAGCCTGTGACCGTGAGCGCGCACAGCGTTACGCAGGCGAAAAAAAACCGCGTTAACCACAGCGAAAGCGAAAGCGAACGCGAACGCAACGAAAATAACGTCGATTGATTTGCAAGCAACACGGCTTCTCCGGTTGGGATGATGGTACGACTGCGCAAATCTTAGCCGATGACGTGCCGCGCCGATGCCAGCGATGCACTACAAATCGGCTGCCGACTGTCCTACATGATTCAGGCCGCCCAAGGTGATGCTCAAATCAGAAACGATTTTCAAACACCAGTGTGGCAGCGCCACTCGGGACAAAAGACGCTGAAAAACCGCGCCAGTGCTAGCGTTTATGGTGTATTTGCAGGTACGCAGCCAGGCGTATCGACATAATTATTTGGTGGCTTTTGTCTGTCGCTGAAAACTGATCAATCAATTTTCCACACTTCTGCGCGGCGATTTTCTTGGTGCAATTGACCGCCGCAGATCGGACACTTCGTGAACGCGGGTTCCGCATGCGGCAGGACGGCGGCGGAAAAATTTGGTCAGGCAATCAAGGATTTGGTTGCCGAGTGAGGTAATTAATAACGCGTGAAATAAAAAACGGCACCGTCAACAGTGCCGTTTTTTGTCGCTGCTATTTTCAGAGCAACGCGAGCACTTCTTCCGCGTGATTTTTCGTATCCACCGAATCGATGACGTGCGTAATCACTCCCTTTTCATCGATGATAAAAGTCACGCGGTCAGCCATGCCGACAA
>JANMPY010000560.1:0-9774 GCA_031370095.1 Betaproteobacteria bacterium | reverse complement strand
TGGAATTCCGACAGCACCAATCTGCCAGGGCCCTGGTACAGCTATTACTTGCGCAATATGTACTCGAAAAACAATCTGGCCAAGCCTGATCGCTTGACCATGTGTGGCATTCCAGTCGATTTGTCGTATGTGGATATGCCGGCGTTTGTGTTCGCGGCCAAGGAGGATCACATCGTGCCTTGGCACACGGCCTACATAAGCGCGTCGCTGCTCGGCGGCAAGACCGAATTTGTGCTTGGTGCTTCAGGCCACATTGCCGGTGTCGTCAACCCGGCGTCGAAAAATAAACGCAGCCATCGCATCAGCACGGCACCAAATGTTGCCCGCCAGAAATGGCTGGAGGCCTCGACCGAGGTAGAGGGAAGCTGGTGGCCGCGCTGGACGGATTGGCTGAAACAATACAGTGGCAAAATGGTGCCAGCAAGATCGACATTGGGCAATGCAGACTTCAAACCGATCGAGCCAGCACCGGGTCGATATGTGAAGGAAAAGTCGTAGTCGGTAATCAATAAAACAACAGGAGAGAGACATGCCAGCAACACAAAGAATTGCCGTCGTGACCGGCGGAATGGGTGGCTTGGGTGAAGCAATCTGCGTGAAGCTCGCCCGCATGGGCATCAAGGTGGTGGTGACGTATTCGCCATCGAACACAAAATCGGCGACGTGGCTGAAAGAAATGGCGGCGCGCGATTTGCATTTTCACGGCTACGCGGTCGACGTGGCAGATTTTGATTCGTGTGCGGCGGCGGTGGCAAAGATTCATTCAGAAGTCGGCCCGATCGACATCCTCATCAATAACGCCGGTATCACCCGCGACATGACGTTCAAGAAAATGTCGAAAATCGATTGGTCGGCAGTGATGAGCACCAATCTGGATAGCGTATTCAACATGTCCAAGCCGGTCGTTGACGGCATGGTGGAGCGCGGCTGGGGGCGGGTGATCAACGTCTCATCGGTGAACGGGCAAAAGGGCGCGTTCGGCCAGACCAATTATTCAGCGGCCAAAGCGGGTATGCATGGCTTCACCAAAGCGCTCGCGCTGGAAGTCGCCAAAAAAGGTGTCACGGTCAACACCATTTCGCCGGGCTACATTGGCACCGCGATGGTGACGGCCATCCCGGCCGAAGTGCTCAACACGAAAATTGTGCCGCAGATTCCGATTGGCCGACTCGGTAAGCCCGAAGAGGTTGCGGGGCTGTGTGCGTATCTGGCCTCAGATGAAGCAGCGTTTATTACCGGTGCCAATATCGCGATCAATGGCGGGCAACATATGTTCTAGCAGCGACCAGCGCTGTTTCGTAGCAATATAAATCCAGCACTGGCGCGCCTTGCAGGGCATAAATGCCTCGAAAATCCGCGCCAGTGCTAGTGTTTATGTCTGATATGCAGGCTACCTTTTGTAGTTTCCGCCAGTACCGAGCACGGTCAGCTCAACCAGGCTCGAGCCGTTGTGATTATCGGCGCTGAATTTCACACGATAGCCGCGCAAATCAATCGTGCCGAGTTTATCGAGCGCGTCGACGAAGGTTTCACGCGTCGGCGCTTTGCCGGATTTTTTCAGCGCTTCGACAAATATATTTGCCGCGATGTAACCCTCCAGTGAGGCAAAGCTTGCCTTGGCGGGACCGCCAATGCGCTTCAAATATTCGCGTCCCAGCGGCTCGCTGTCGGAGTACGGCAATGGCACTACTTGCGACACTTCAACGCCGCGGCCATCATCACCAAGCTGCGCGGCGAGTGTTTTAGCACCCACCGAGCTCAACAAACAAAATTGCGCGCCCGAGCCGAATTTTTTCATTTCCTTGATGAATGCGCTCGCCGTGTTTGCGCCCGAACTGATGATGACCGCCTGCGCGCCGGACTTGGCGATGGTTTGCGCGGAAGAGGCGACGTTGGTCGAGTTGCGATCAGTGCTGCCGAAAATCAGAATGTTTGATTTACGCTGACGCAGCGCACGCTCAAGACCCGCCAGTCCGGCGCGACCGTAGGCATCGTTTTGGTAGAACAGCGCAATCTTGGTCAAGCCTCGACGCGTCAATTGCTCGACAATTTTTTCGGTTTCCTCGACGTAGCTCGCGCGGATATTGAACACATAACGACTGACCGGCTCGCGCGTGGCCATGTCGCCGCTGGCAGGCGCGAACAGAGGCACTTTATTTTTTTCAACCAATGGCAAAATCGGGTTGATCGAATAAGCGCCGGTGTAGCCGAACAATGCAAAAACTTTTTCGTCATTGATCAGCTTCATCGTGTTGGCTTTGGTGCGATCAGGCGCGCCAGCGTCATCGAGCGAAAGCAGATATATTTTGCGGCCATTGACGCCGCCCGCTTCGTTGACCGCATTGAAATAGGCCTCGGCACCGGCTTTCATTTCTGCACCCAACTCGCCCATTGGGCCCGTCAGTGAGGCGGACTGGCCTAGCGTGATCGCATCAGCGGTAACGCCTTGTGCGCTGGTGGGTCCGGCAAACAATACCAAAACGCTCAACAAGACAACAGGCAAAGTTAGGTACGGCGCGCGCAATGGCAAGCGCGTTGGATGCTTCATGATTTTTCCCTTGAATACTTGGCTCGACAACGTGTGGAAACAAACACGACATCAGGCACACTGAAAGTGACGCATTGTAGAGCCAATATTGGCTCGGAGCCGTGTCGTCATCAGTGTCTGAATTTTCCGCCGCCCGAAATAATGGTCAAGTCTACGAAGCTTGATCCATTGTGATTGGTCGGCGTGTAGTTCACCGTGAAACCGCCCAAATCCACTTTCCCCATGCTGGCGAGACCATCAACGAGCGACTCGCGGGTCGGATTTTTGCCGGCGCGGCGCAGACCCTCGACAAGCACCCTGGCGGCGATATAGCCTTCCAGCGACGTAAACGAATATTTATCGGCACCGCCGATACGCTTTTGATACTCACGCACAATCGGCGTCATGTCCGACGACGGAAACGGTACCACCTGCGAGATTTGCACGCCGCGCCCGTCGTCACCCAGTTCGTTCGCCAACGCCTTCGCGCCGACGAAGCTTACGTTCCAGAATTGCGGGAAAGCGTTCGCAGCCTGCATCGCCTTGATAAACGCCGCGCAACTTTTATAAGCGCTGATCATGATGATCGCGCTCGGACCATCTTTGGACATCGACTGTACCGCGTTGGCAACGTCGACACTGTTGCGCTCTACGGTGGCTAACGAGGTAATGGCGAGGTTGCGTTTTTTCATGGCACGTTCCACACCTGCGAGTCCAGCTTTGCCGTAGGCGTCGTTCTGGTAAAAGACCGCGATTCGCTTCGAGCCGCTCTGCACCAGATGTTGAATGATCGCTTCGGTCTCGTCGAAATAGCTCGCGCGGACGTTGAAAACATAACGGTTGAACGGCTCACGCAGACTCTGCGCACCGGTAAACGCGCCGACGAATGGGACTTTGGCTTCCGTGAAGATGGGCAGCGCCGCGTTCGACGTGGGTGTACCAACGTAGCCGAAGAGCGCAAGAATTTTGTCTTCCGTGATCAGCTTCCTGGTATTGGCGGCGGCTTTTTCAGGTTCATAGCCGTCATCCAGCGACAGCAGTTTAATTTTCCGGCCATTGATGCCGCCGCTCCGGTTGACCGCGTCAAAATAGGCCTCGGCACCGGCTTTCATTTCCTTGCCGAGTTGTTCGGCAGGACCCGAAAGTGCGGCCGACTGGCCGATGAGAATCGTGTCGGCGGTGACACCTTGTGCAGTTGCGGTTTGGGGTAGAAGGAAAAAAGCAAACCACGCAAACCACGGCGCGTAACGCAAGTAGCTTTTCATCTTGCACTCCTCGAGACAGCGCTTTTGGTTGCGAGTAGAACACTTCTTTTCCCGCAACTCCGTGCAACCTATGTTTTGTGTCTGGATTGTATCCTTGTGAATGATTTAATGCGCGGATAAATTACGCCGAGTTGGGGAAAAATTAAGCAGGCGCAGATTGCGTAGCATGCCCGCGCAGAATCATTTACATGGGCGCTAACCTGTGCTCCCAACCATATTCGCCGCGATCATGGCGTCTGCAACACGGTGAAGATGATGCGCTTGGGTCGCTGCTACCTGCGGAGGGTGCATTAGACATTAGCACTGGCGCGGCTCCCGGACTGTTTTATGTCTGGAAGCCGCGCCAGTGCTAGTGTTTTAATTATTATGCGACGGTAATCGTCAGTATTAATTCGCACTCAACCCGCAAAAAAATCCTTCACTTTATCCATGAAGCTTTTCGCGCGCGGATTGTGCTTGTCGCCGTCGGTTTTGTTGATTTCTTCCAGCTCGTGCAAAAGCTCTTTCTGGCGGTCGGTAAGGCGAACCGGGGTCTCAACCACCACATGACACATTAAATCGCCTGCCGAGGTCTGGCGGACCGGCCTGATGCCTTTTCCGCGCAGCCGGAACACCTGTCCGCTTTGCGTTTCGGCAGGAATCTTGATCTTGGCTTCACCGTCCAGCGTCGGGATGTGAATTTCACCGCCGATGGCCGCAACCGTAAAGCTGATCGGCATTTCGCAATGCAGATCCGCGCCATCGCGCTGGAATACCGCGTGCGGTTTGAGTTGCACCACCACATACAAATCGCCCGGCGGGCCGCCGTTGACGCCGGCCTCGCCTTCACCGGAGAGGCGAATGCGATCACCATTGTCGACACCAGACGGAATTTTTACCGATAGCGTTTTGTGTTTTTTCACCCGTCCCGCACCGCTGCACGTCGTGCATGGTTCAGGGATGACTTTGCCGGTGCCGTGACAGGTGGGACAAGTCTGCTGGATGGAAAAAAATCCCTGCTGCATCCGCACCTGGCCCTGGCCGTTGCAGGTGTGGCACGTTTTGGCTTTGGTGCCGGGCTTGGCACCCGAGCCTTTGCAGGTTTCGCAATCTTCGAGCGAGGGAATGCGGATCTTGGTTTCAGTGCCGCGCGCCGCCTGCTCGAGTGTGATGTCCATGTTGTAGCGCAGATCGGCTCCGCGATAAACCTGTTGCCCACCGCGCCCGGCCCCGCCGCGACCGCCGAAAATTTCACCGAAAATATCACCGAACGCTTCCGAAAATCCGCCGAAACCTTCGCCACCGTGGCCGCCGCCCATTTGCGGATTCACCCCGGCGTGGCCGTAAGCGTCATAGGCGCGGCGTTTTTCCGGCTCGGACAAAACTTCGTAGGCCTCTTTGGCTTCCTTGAATTTTTCTTCGGTGTCTTTGCTGTCGGGGTTCCGATCCGGATGGAATTTCATCGCCAGTTTGCGATACGATTTTTTGATGTCTTCGTCGCTCGCATCGCGATTCACACCGAGGATTTCGTAGAAATCTCTTTTATTGGCCATATTTTTTGTACCGTGACAGGTGATTCGTGATTGATAAAACGTGACGGGTGACGGCGTCTGCTACGCGTCACCCGTCACGCATTACCGGTTACTGCTTTACGACTTTTTGTCTTTCACTTCCGTGAACTCGGCATCGACCACATTGCCCATGTCTTTTTCCTTCGGCTCGCCGCCAGCCGCGGGGCCAGCGCCCGCACCTGCACCGGCTGGCCCCGCGCCACCGGACTCGGCCTGCGCTTTGGCCGCCATGTCGGCATACATTTTTTCACCGAGCTTTTGCGATACCTTGCCTAAAGCCTCGGTCTTGGCCTCAATCTCGGCCTTGTCGCTGCCCTTCAAGGCTGTTTCCAATTCCTTGCTGGCCGCTTCAATCGCTTCTTTTTCGCTGGCGTCAATCTTGTCGCCATATTCGGCCAACGATTTCTTGGTCGAATGCACGAGCGCGTCGGCGGTATTACGCGCTGTCACGAGCTCAAGCACTTTCTTGTCTTCGTCGGCGTTGGCTTCGGCGTCTTTCACCATGCGCTGAATCTCTTCTTCCGACAAGCCGGAATTAGCCTTGATGGTGATTTTGTTTTCCTTGCCGGTCGCCTTGTCTTTCGCGGTCACGTGCATGATGCCGTTGGCGTCGATGTCAAAGGAAACTTCAATCTGTGGCATGCCGCGTGCAGAGGGTGGAATGCCTTCGAGATTGAATTGGCCCAGCGATTTATTGCCAGCCGCTAATTCGCGTTCGCCTTGCAGCACGTGGATCGTCACCGCTGACTGATTGTCGTCGGCGGTCGAAAATACCTGCGAGGCCTTGGTCGGAATCGTGGTGTTTTTCTTGATGAGCTTGGTCGATACGCCGCCGAGCGTCTCGATGCCAAGCGACAGCGGCGTCACGTCGAGCAGCAATACGTCTTTCACATCGCCTTTCAACACGCCACCCTGAATGGCGGCACCAACGGCCACAGCTTCATCGGGGTTCACGTCCTTGCGTGGTTCGCGACCGAAAATTTCTTTGACCTTTTCCTGCACTTTCGGCATGCGCGTCTGGCCGCCAACCAAAATCACGTCGGAGATGTCACTGATTTTCAAGCCTGAATCCTTGATGGCCATTTCGCAGGGCTTCATGGTGCGCTCGATCAGTTCATCAACGAGTGATTCAAATTTGGCGCGCGTAAGTTTCACCGCCAAGTGTTTTGGTCCGTTGGCGTCCGCCGTAATGTAAGGCAGATTGACTTCGGTTTGCTGTGCAGAGGACAACTCGATCTTGGCTTTTTCAGCGGCTTCTTTCAGGCGCTGCAAGGCAAGCACGTCCTTTTTAAGGTCGATGCCCTGATCCTTCTTGAATTCATCGCACAAATAATCCATCAAGCGTTGATCAAAATCTTCGCCGCCAAGAAAGGTGTCGCCGTTGGTGCTCAAGACTTCAAATTGATGCTCGCCATCGACGGAGGCGATTTCGATAATCGATACGTCGAACGTTCCGCCGCCCAGGTCATATACCGCGATCTTGCGATCACCTTCCTGCTTGTCCATGCCGAAGGCCAACGCCGCCGCGGTCGGCTCGTTGATGATGCGTTTTACATCCAGACCAGCAATACGGCCTGCGTCCTTGGTGGCTTGGCGCTGGCTGTCGTTGAAATACGCCGGCACCGTGATGACGGCCTCGGTGACTTCTTCGCCCAGATAGTCTTCGGCCGTTTTTTTCATTTTGCGCAGCACTTCGCTGGACACCTGTGGCGGTGCCATTTTTTTGCCTTGCGCTTCGACCCAAGCGTCGCCGTTGTCGTTTTTGAAAATTTTGTAAGGCATCAGACCGATGTCTTTTTGCACTTCTTTTTCATCAAACCGCCGACCGATCAGCCGCTTGACTGCGAACAAGGTGTTCTTCGGGTTGGTCACTGCCTGCCGCTTGGCGGACGCGCCGACCAGAATTTCGCCGTCATCCTGATAGGCGACGATGGACGGCGTGGTGCGCGCGCCTTCTGCATTTTCGATGACCTTGGGCACGCCGCCTTCCATGATGGAGACGCAGCTATTGGTGGTGCCCAAATCGATTCCGATTATTTTTCCCATGATGTTCCCTCTGATTTCCTGAAATTTTGCGGCGATGCCGCACTGATGTTTATCTCTGTGTTCAATATCGGGCCATCCAGCACGATTTCAAGCGCGGTCACCCGTTACCCGTCGCCGCTTTTGCCACCGTCACCATCGCCGGTCGCAACATCCGGTCGTGCAGCAAATAACCTTTTTGCACGACGTTTAGAACTGTGTTGGGGGCCTGCTCAGATTCGAGTGCGGCAATCGCCTGGTGTTTGGTTGGATCGAATTTTTCGCCCGCAGGATTAACTTCCACAATCGAGAATTTCTCGAACACATTGGTGAGCTGGCGCGCAGTAATTTCCACGCCGCTTTTGAACGATTCCACCGATGTGTTTTCCACCATCAGCGCTGCGTCCATGCTGTCTTTCACGGCGAGCAAGGCGTCAGCCATTTTCTCAACGCCAAATTTTTGCGCTTTCAATACCTCTTCCGCCGAGCGGCGACGGATATTTTCCATTTCCGCACGGGTGCGCACGAACTGGTCGTAGTTTTCCTCGGCCTTCGCCTGGGCTTCCAGCAGCGATTTTTGCAGCGCAGCGATGGTTTGTTCGGGACTTAAGGATTGCGCTTCGGCCTCGGTGGCGGATGCGGGCGCAACGAAAGCTTCGTCGGCCGCGCTTTGGGTCGGTTCAGACATCTAAAACTCCAAAAAAACAGGGTCATGCAGAAACTTTGGGCGTTCCCACAATATTCAAGTGGTTATTACCGCGAATCCGGGTATTAATTGCTTTTTTTGCCCGAAATCAGCCAGCTCGTGATGATCGTGATCACGCTGAACATCAGCGAGCCGATCAATGCCCCCGTGAAGCCCGATACCGTGAAGCCCTTGACGATTTCGGCCACGAACCAGAATAAGAACGCGTTGATGATGAAAATAAACAGCCCCAGCGTAAGGATCGTTACCGGCAGCGTCAATAGCACCAAAATCGGCCGAATCAGCGCGTTTACCAGCCCCAGCACCAGCGCTGCAATCAGCGCCTGCACAATGCCTGTCACCTGCACGCCCGAATAGAGATACGCCACCAGCATCAGTGCCAGCGCGTTAATGAACCAACGGATAATTAGCGACATGATTTTTAATTGAAGTGTTTAAATAAAACGCCAAAACGCGATAATACCGCCAATTGCCACTTCGGCCATCACCGCCTCACCGAAAGACATTCCATGAGCGTTCACGCCCAGCAAAAACGCATCAGCATCCCCGATCTTCGTGGCATGAAAGGCAAGAGCAAAATCGTCATGCTCACGGCCTACACCAAGCCCATGGCGCAGTTGCTGGATGCGCATTGCGATGTGTTGCTGGTCGGTGATTCGCTCGGCATGGTTTTATACGGGCTGGACAATTCGCTCGCCGTCACGCTCGACACCATGATTATGCATACACAAGCGGTGATGCGCGGCTCGAGTCATGCGGCTGTCATATTGGATATGCCGTTCGGCACCTATCAGGAATCGAGAGAGCAGGCGTATCGCAATTGTGCGCGGGCGATTGCCGAGAGTGGTGCGCAGGCGTTGAAGCTCGAAGGTGGGGCTGAACTTGTGGAGACGGTTGAATTTCTTTGTGCGCGCGGCATACCGGTCATGGCGCATATTGGCCTGATGCCGCAGCGGGTGCATGAAATGGGCGGCTTCAAGGCACAGGGCAAGGAAGAAGACGCATTGAAAAAATGGCCCGCGATGGCACGGCAGTTTGAAAATGCGGGTGCGTTTTCGGTGCTGATCGAAGGCACAGTCGAGCCTGTCGCACGCGCCATCACTGAAGCGCTGAAAGTGCCAACGATTGGTATCGGTGCCTCGCCTGCGTGTGACGGGCAGGTGTTGGTGACCGAGGATATTTTGGGATTGTTTCCGGATTTCACGCCGAAGTTTGCGAAGCGGTATATGGATTTGGGCAACGCGGTATCGGCGGCGGCGGGGGAGTATGCGGCGGAGGTTAGGGGAGGGACGTTTCCTTCGTTGGAGCATTGTTTTGGGGTGAAGAAATAGGGGGACGCATGAACGAGATTCTCAAGTCACCAACTAGGTTGGAAAAAATATCGGGTAGCGTTGCTACCGAATCCAGCTTGGCTATGCTGGCGGTTGCCAATGGCGGGGTAGTTTCCGCAGTACTCCCAATACTAGCCAAATCGCTGGCAAGTGAGCGACAAAAGAAGCGCTTCGAGCAGGCAATTTCGGATATCGGCGATACGCTGAAAATGCATGAGCAAGCTATCCGCGAGTTGTCGGACGCCCAGTACAAACTAATTGGCGATATGGTGCTTGCGTTGACGCAGACATGCGACGACGAGAAAGTTAGTTATCTCAAGTTAGCAGTTCAAAACAACTTGAACTATATGAACGGCATGGACGCCTTCGTCGC
>JANMPY010000547.1:0-3343 GCA_031370095.1 Betaproteobacteria bacterium | reverse complement strand
GCGACCGCGAGATGGCCGCGCGTATTGAGATCCTTGACGACGTTGCCGCTTGCATCCAGAAACATATTCGCGGTCGCCGCGAGCGGAGCCTTCTCGCGAAAATCAAGAAAAGTTTTACTGCCGTCGGCCAATTGAATCGTCATGAATCCGCCGCCGCCGAGATTGCCCGCCGCCGGATACACCACCGCCAGCGCGTAGCCGACGGCGACAGCGGCATCGATCGCGTTGCCACCACGTCGCAGTATGTTGACACCGACTTTGGTCGCGAGATGTTGCGCGGTAACGACCATGCCGTTTTCGGCGGCCACGGGAGCCAGCGATGCGGCATGTGACTGCAACGCGAACGCGAGTATGAATAGCGCGCTTAACCGTTGAATGGCGGCGATGGTTTTTCTCAACACATTGCTCCGATGAAATTCAAACGACCCCGCGCTTCGATACGGCAAAGTCATTCATGCGCGCGGCTGCTGGCACATTTTTGCCCCGAACGCCGCGCCAAATGGCGATCTACACCGCAAAACAGTACCACAGCCGCGCCAATGAATCGTGTTGCACTGGGAGCGTTGTGCATGGTTTCACCGCCCTGCCTGCATCAGTCTGGCGATGTCCCGCACCGGTGCACTGCCGTAGGAAAGCAGCTTATTATTAAACGCCTTCACCGAAAAATCTTTGCCGAGCCGTACACGTTCCTGATCGCGCAGCGCGGTGATTTCGGCGTAGCCGTTAAAGTAGCTGGTGAGTTGTACTTGGGTAAAGGTTGCGCGCCGCCATTTTTCGGTGGCTTCCGTTTCCTGCTGAAACGCTTCGCGAGTCATCAGTAAAATTGCCGCGTCACGCGTCAACCCGGCAGTGTGAATTTCAACGTCAAGAATGGTGTTGACCACCGAGCGCAAATTCCATTTCATCCACAATAGCCACATCTCTGGTGCGTTGTCGCCGTAGCCCGCATCGAGCATGACTTTTTCGCTGAATACGGCCCAGCCTTCGATCATGGAGCCGTTGCCGAAAATCGCTTTGACAACACTCTTTGATTTGTTGGCGTGTACCAGTTGCGTGTAATGCCCGGGCACAGCTTCGTGGATATTGAGAATCTGCAAGGTCCAATCGTTGTATTCACGCAAATACGATTCCGCTTGCGACGGCGTGAATTCATCGAGCGGCGTTACGTTGTAATAGGTGTTGGCCTGCGGGTCGTAAGGCCCCGGCGCGCTCACCGACGCGCCCGCGCCGCCGCCGCGCATATAAAGCGGCGTCTCGCGCACCACCAGCGGCCGCGTGGGATCCAGATCGACCAAATCTTTTTCGCGCACGAAGTTTTCAAGTTGCGGAATTTGTTGGCGGATCGTGTCGACAAACGTTTCACGACTGGTGTGACGCTCACACAGTTTGTCGATCAATGTACCAATGAGTGTCAGACGATCGGCCGGCATCGGCAATGTGCCCATATATCTTGGCCACAATTCGCGTGCCAGTTTTTCCATTGCATTGTGCAGCGTTATTTTTTCGGCCAGCGCGCGCTGGTAAAGCTGCTCGACACCAAAGCCGGATTGAATATCGAGGGCAAATTTTTGCGTATAGAGACTTTTGCCAATGCGAAAGCTGCGTGCTTGCCCGGCTTTGAGTTTGGCTTCCGTCGCGGTGAGATAGGCGATGTAATCTTTGGTGGCAATTCTGGCCGCAGCAAGCCGTGTCGTGAAACGTGCTTTCTCGGCCCTGCTTAACGCAGACGCTTCAACTTTTTTTGTCAGCGCTTCATCAAAGACGCCGAGTGCGCCGGTGTTCTGAATCAACGCGAGCTGGGTGTGTTCCAGCGTCGGATCGTTGATACTTGCCTTCGCGGCGGCGTAGTAGGCGGGGACCTTGGCAAGCCGCGCCAGCACGTGGCGCAGGCGCGTGTCGAGCGGCGCGTACTCGGTGGTGAGGATCAAACCGAAATCGTTACCGACGTTGTAAAAAGACGGCTGCCATTGCCAGGCTTTGAAGGTGATGAGATTAAAGCGGCTCGATTCGAATTGATTTTGCAGCAGCGCGAGATCGACTTGATTGGCCGCACTTAATTTGGACGCGTCAAATTTCGTCAGTGCCGCCAATTGCCGGTTGAAAAAGGCGAGCGACCGATTGCGTCGCGTCATATTTGGCACCGTCATCCGGTCCGCGTATTTGTAGTAGCCGACACTGACCGCGAACTCGGGAAATTCGCGCCACATTTCCGCCAGCACTTTCGCGCTGTGCATCTGGAATCGTTGATCGGCAGTGGGCGGCACTGCGGCGGCGGTGATCGGGCTAGCGAACCAGGTGAGGACGACAAAAATAATAATTGATCGCATGATGCTATCGCTTTTTAATGTTGTGGCGAATCCAATCGGCGAGCATGGGCTCATCCATTTCGCCGGATGCGACGGCGAGCATGGTCAGGACGCAATCAACGTCACTCGCGTTAAGTTCGAAACCATTGAGCGCAAGAAATAGTTCAAGGGCTACAAATGCGGTACGCTTGTTTCCGTCAACGAACGGATGATTCTTGGCGAGTCCCACCGCGTACGACGCGGCAAGCGCGGCAACGTCCGGCTTTTCATACGCGGCCAGATTGATTGGCCGCGACAGCGCAGACGCCAACAGTCCCTCATCACGTGTGCCCGCCGCGCCGCCGTGCTCGGCTAATTGCTCGTCATGAATTGCGACGATTGCGCGCGCATCAATCCAAATCCATTTTTTCACTTAGCCAATTCCCGCAACACGGCACGGCGTTTTTTCATGATGCTTCTTGCAGCGTCGAGCTGCAACTCAAACACCGGATCATTTGGCGACAACGTCACCCCATCCGGATGCTCGGTGATGTACACGGTATCGCCCTTCACAAGCTTCAAACGCGCCAATATTTCTTTAGGCAAAATGACGCCGACAGAATTACCGATTTGCGTGAGTTTAAGTGCAGACATGGAGCCTCCAGTGTGATTTGACGTTATAACGATTGTTATAATATCAAAGAATATGCGGTGGCGCAAACCCCAGCATCCGCGCGGTCTGCAGGCTGATCGCGCGGATTCAAGCTCGAGCTAGATCCCCAATATAAGACTGGCAACACTGTTCCAAGAAGGGGCTCGTCGCACGGTCACTTTTTTCAACGCGCCGGCTAACTGAAGCTGTCGTCGGCACCGCGATAAATTTGCACATTTGCGTCGGCGCAAAAAATATTGGTCAATGCCGGTTCACTTGCGTTGTGCCGTCGCATGCGTTACTGTTTACCCAATAAAAAAAGTAGTCGCGCGCCAGAAGTTGTCAGGGAGAATTATTTCCATGGAGTTTTCAATGACGCGCATGCGATTTTCGGTTTCATTTCCTT
>JANMPY010000494.1:0-8587 GCA_031370095.1 Betaproteobacteria bacterium | reverse complement strand
CATCGCAAGGCGATCCAAGCCCATGCCGAACGCAAAGCCGGAATATTTTTCCGGATCGATACCGCCGTTGCGAAGCACCTGCGGATGCACCACACCCGCACCGCCAATTTCGAGCCACTTGATCTTGCCGCCTTTGTTTTCCCATTCCATATCGACCTCGACACCGGGCTCAACAAACGGAAAAAATGAGGGACGAAAGCGTATCTGCATATCGTCGCGTTCGAAAAAAGCACGAAAAAATTGCGTGAGCGTGCCCTTCAGGTCAGCCAAACTGACCCCTTCGTCGATCCACAAGCCTTCAATCTGGTGAAACATCGGCGAGTGCGTCGCATCGAGATCACAGCGATAAACGCGGCCTGGACAGATGATACGAATCGGCGGCTGGTGCGCTTCCATGTAGCGTATCTGCACGGGCGACGTATGAGGCCTCAGCACATGCTCCGAATCAGCGATGTAGAACGTATCCTGCATGGAACGTGCGGGATGGTTTGGTGGCGTGTTCAAGGCGGTGAAGCAGTGATAATCGGTTTCAATCTCAGGGCCATCGGCGACGGCAAAGCCCATCGTCGCAAATAGCGCCTCAATGCGCTCCAAAGCCCTTGTGACGGGATGTAAACCGCCTGCACCAACATTACGCCCAGGCAGCGTCACATCAATCGATTCAGCCGCCAGTTTTACTTGCAACTCCGCAGCCGCAATACGCGTCTTGGCTTCATTGACGAGCGTTTCGACTTGCACCTTCACTTGATTGATCGAGGCACCGACCGTCTTTTTTTCCTCCGGTGTCAATGACCCGAGCGTCTTCAATTGCTCGGTAAGAGAGCCTGATTTGCCGAGATATTTTGCCTTCACCTGTTCGAGTTCGGGCATGGATTTCACTGCTGTCAGCGTGGCTGTCGCGTCGCTTAAAATCGCTTCAAGGATGCTCATCTACAATCACTTTTCTGGTGTTGGCATTGATTGGCGCAAAAAACAAAAGGCCCGATTGACGGGCCTTTTGCGTTTTTACCTGATACAGAATTACTTGAAACTTACGCAGCAAGACCCGCTTTGGCTTGTTCGATAAATCGCGCAAATGCAGGCTTGTCCATTACGGCCAAGTCCGCCAACACTTTGCGATCTACCTCGATTGACGCTTTCTTCAAGCCGTTCATGAATCTTGAGTAAGTCATACCACCGGCACGTACCGCCGCATTGATACGGGCGATCCACAGCGCACGGAAGACGCGCTTTTTGTTACGGCGATCACGGTAAGCATACTGCCCCGCTTTCATCACCGCTTCTTTGGCGATACGGAAGACAGTACTGCGGCGACCGCGATAGCCTTTGGCTAGATCGAGTACTTTTTTGTGACGCGCTTTGGCGGTTACGCCACGCTTAACTCTTGGCATGGTCGTTCCCCTTACGCGTAGGGCAGCATGCGGTGCACGCTGACCAGATTGGATGCATGAATCTCAGCCGTGCCACGCAATTGACGCTTGTTCTTGGTGGTTTTTTTGGTGAGGATGTGGCGCTTGAAGGCCATGGAGCGCTTGATCGAGCCGCTGCCACGCGGCTTGAACCGCTTGGCGGCACCGCTTTTCGTTTTCATTTTTGGCATGTTTCTACCTTTGATGACGTTGCCGCAGCAGGTGATGGAACCATTCCACACTTTGAACCTGAAGTCGACTTGTTTGCACCGTTATATTGCCGGAGCGGTGCGCTCCTTGAAATCAGTGTTTCTTTCTGGGACCAACCATCATCACCATCTGACGGCCTTCCATTTTCGGGAATTGTTCAACCTGCCCCAATTCCGTTAAATCCGCTTCCACTCGTTTCAACAGCGCCATGCCCAATTCCTGATGCGCCATTTCGCGTCCCCGAAACCGCAGGGTAATTTTGGTTTTGTCGCCTTCTTCCAAAAAGCGTTTCAGATTGCGCACCTTGATGTTGTAATCGCCATCATCAGTGCCGGGACGGAATTTTACCTCCTTCACCTGAATCTGTTTTTGCTTCAGCTTGGCTTCATGCGCTTTTTTGGCCTCGCGATATTTGAATTTACCGAAATCCATGATCCGGCACACTGGTGGCTTCGCGGTCGGGGCGATTTCCACCAAATCCAATTGCGCTTCTTCCGCTTGCCTTTGGGCTTCCGCCAGGCTCACAATACCAATCGGCTCACTTTCAGGTCCAAGCAGCCGAACCTCTGTCACATTGGTGATTTCAGCATTGATTCGGACGTCTTTTTCAGTAGCGATACAACTCTCCCAGAAATTACTCTTAACCTTGGGTGTTGGTTCTCAACACCTCAAGCTCTCGGTGCAAATGAGGACAAAACTACGACGCGTGTTTGGTCGCAATTTCAGTCTTCACGTGCGAAATAAATTCGTCGAGATTCATGGGGGGAAGATTTTCGCCACCACCTTTGCCATCTCGAACGCGCGCTGTTACGGTATTCGCCTGCATTTCCTTATCGCCTAAAACCAGCAGAAATGGAACTTTTTGCACGCTATGTTCCCGAATCTTATAGGAAATCTTCTCGTTGCGCAAATCTGGCTCCGCGCGAATGCCTGCTGCTTTAAGCCCGGCGACCACCCCCTGCACATAGGCTGCCTGATGTTCAGTCACATCCATCGCCACAACTTGAACTGGTGCCAACCAAACCGGCATGGAACCAGCATGATTTTCGATCAAAATGCCGATAAACCGCTCGAAAGAGCCAACAATCGCCCGATGCAGCATCACGGGCGTCTGGCGGGCACTGTGGTCGTCCACGTACGCCGCACCGAGTCGACCGGGCGTGGAAAAATCAACCTGCATGGTACCGCATTGCCAGGAGCGTCCAATCGAGTCTTTCATGTGATATTCGATCTTCGGGCCATAGAACGCGCCTTCACCGGGCAACTCCACCCAGTCCGCGCCACACGCTTTTAATGCGTCGCGCAGTGCATTTTCGGCGCGATCCCAAGTGTCGTCCGAACCAATGCGTTTGTCGGGTCGCAGCGCAATCTTGATCGCAATATCCTTGAATCCGAAGTCGCCATAGACTGCAAGCGCCAGCCGGTTAAAGTCGACGCATTCGCTTTTGATTTGATCTTCGGTGCAGAAAATATGCCCATCGTCCTGTACAAAACCACGCACCCGCATGATCCCGTGCAGCGCGCCCGACGGCTCGTTGCGGTGGCATGAACCAAATTCGCCGTAGCGCAACGGCAAATCGCGATACGAACGCAGGTCGGAATTGAACACCAGAATATGTCCGGGGCAATTCATCGGCTTGATCGCGTACTCATGTTTCTCCGACTCGGTCGTGAACATATTGTCTTTATAGTTCTCCCAATGGCCGGATTTTTCCCAAAGCCCGCGCGCCAGAATTTGTGGGCAGCGAATTTCCTGGTATCCATTGTCCTGATACACACGCCGCATGTATTGCTCGACCTGCTGCCAAATCGTCCAGCCTTTGGGATGCCAAAAAACCATGCCCGGCGCTTCATCCTGCATGTGAAACAAATCGAGCTGCTTGCCGAGTTTGCGATGGTCACGCTTTTCCGCCTCCTCGATCATGTGCAGATACTGTTCCTGCTCCTCTTTTTTCGCCCAGGCAGTACCGTAAATGCGTTGCAACATTTCATTCTTGGCGTCGCCACGCCAATAGGCACCGGCAAGTTTCATCAGCTTGAAAACTTTCAGCTTGCCGGTCGACGGCACGTGTGGGCCGCGACATAAATCGGTGAAGCTTCCTTCCGAATAAAGCGACACGTCCTCACCGGCGGGAATCGAGGAAATTATTTCTGCCTTGTAGGCCTCGCCAATGCCTTTGAAATACGCGACGGCCTCGTCGCGCGGCAGCACTTTGCGCGTTACCTGTTCATCTTTTTTAGCGATCTCCGCCATCTTTTTTTCAATGGCAACCAAATCTTCCGGCGTAAACGGACGCTTGTATGAAAAATCGTAATAGAAACCGTTTTCGATCACCGGCCCGATGGTGACTTGAGCGTCGGGAAATAATTCCTTCACCGCGTGCGCCAGCAGATGCGCAGTCGAGTGGCGAATCACGTCTAAACCATCGGAGTCCTTATCTGTGATGATGGACAGATCCGCATCGTTATCAATGACGTAGCTGGTGTCGACCAGCCGACCATTTATCTTTCCTGCCAGCGCCGCCTTGGCCAAACCTGCGCCGATGCTCAAGGCGACCTCGGCCACGGACACGGGCTTGTCGAATTGGCGAATGGATTTATCCGGTAATGTGATTGCAACCATGCTGAACTCCTGAATCTGAAAATGAAAAAGCGCGGATCAACCGCGCTCTTATTGAAATATCTGGACGAAACAAAACCGCGCGGTTAGCGTAATAAATTTAACCTTGTAGTCAGCGGTGTCATAACCATTTTGTTATCCACGAATCACGCGGCCCTTTCGCTTAAATCATCTGTACAAATACAAACCAAATCTGCATGTCAATACCTTGATTATAAGGGATTTCGCACGCGCCTTCAATCGACAACACGATGCACGCAATGTATCCTGCTTTATCTAGCTGTATGCAGTTTTCAGGCCTTGAAAGCGGCGAATTTCGGGTGCGCGCCGAGGCAATTTTATATATTGTTGAGCAATTTTTTATGTCGACCAATCGAGGGAGATAACCAGTGAACGTTGACCAGATTCTGCAACTGCCATCGATGCCGGCGGCGAGCCCAAGCTATCCGATGGGTCCGTATCGATTCATCAACCGCGAGTTCATGATCGTGACCTACGAAACAGATCGCGATTTGCTCCGTCAGGCGGTGCCCGAGCCGTTGGAGCCGAACCCTGACGGGCAGGTGCTTTATGAATGGATCCGCATGCCGGACAGTTCGGGTTTCGGCGACTATACCGAAAGCGGTGTGGTGATTCCGTGCTTGTACAAAGGCGAGCCGGTCAATTTCACGGCGCAAATGTATCTTGATGACGAACCGCCGATTTCTGCTGGTCGGGAAATTTGGGGCTTCCCCAAAAAATATGCGCTACCCAAATTGGAAGTTTGCTCTGACACGCTCACCGGCACCCTGCATTACGCCGGGCAATTGGTGGCGATGGGTACGATGGCTTTCAAGCACAAGGAAGCGCCCGGCGGCGTGGAGGCGCAAGCCAAGGGCATGACCAAGACCTCCTGCAATCTGAAGATCATCCCCGATGTCGACGGCACGCCGAAAATTTGTCAGCTCGTCGCTTATAACCTCACCGACATCACCGTTAAGGGCTGCTGGCTTTCCCCGGCGCGACTGCATTTGATTCCTCACGTGAACGCGCCCGCCGCTGACCTGCCGATCAAACGCATCATCGGCGGCAAGCACTTCATCAGCGACCTCACGCTGCCACATGGCCGCGTGATGTTTGATTACCTCAAAGACGCTTGAACAGATCGGGAGACAAGGACATGAATAAAAAAGATGTGATCGGTTTGGCTTCAATGCCTTTGCAGAGTCCGACTTATCCACGCGGACCATACAAATTTTTTAATAGGCAGTATCTGGTGATCCGCTACAAGACCGATGCGGACGTGATACGCGCGCACCTGCCCGAACCGCTTGAGCCTGCGGGCGACACTGTGTCTGTGCAGTGGCTTGATCTGCCCGATGGCGAAGGCTTCGGTGCCTATTCAGCGGCCGCGCAGATCATTCCGTGTACGTACAAAGGCGAGGCATGTAATTTCGTCTGCCAAATGTACGTCGATAACTCACCGCCGCTGGCGGGCGGTCGCGAAATCTGGGGCTACCCAATGAAGTACGGCAAGGCCGTGTTGAAAGTCGAAGGCGACACGCTCAAGGGTACGCTCCACTACGCCAGTCAACACGTCGCGACTGGCACCATGGTCTACAAACACGATGCGTTTCGCAACGATTATTCCAAGGAGCACGAGTTGCTCACGCGCACGCAGGTGACGCTCAAATTGATTCCCGATATCGATGGCAAACCGGCAATTGCGCAACTGGTGGCAATCAACTTCGCCGATGTGATCGTCAAGGGCGCATGGTCGGGTGCGGCGCGGCTCGAATTGGTGCCGGCAGTGAATTGTCCGCTGGCCGATTTGCCCGTGAGGCAAGTGATTGGTGGATTGCAGATGGTGACGGACATGACGCTGCCGTATGGCCGCGTGCTGCACGATTATTTAGCGAAATAGCGGCGCGAAAATACAAAAGCGGCAAATCGGTTTATCCGGTTTGCCGCTTTTTTTACGCTGCGACGCCGCAATTAGGCGATCAAAAAATCACAAAAATTCCCGCTTCAAATCCACCGTCGAGCGCACGCCAAGGTGTTCAAAATTATGCTCAAGCCATTCGGTCGCCAGCGCGCGGCCGCGATCACGCAACATGGTGAGGAAGCCCCAATCGCTCGACATTTTGCTGGCCGATGACAGATCTGACATCGCGTTATCGGCACGCACTGAGTGGATTAGCACGTACTTTAATTTATCGCGGTGTTCGTCCTTGATCCAGCCGTCGTCGAGCAGCTTTTGCACAAAATAAACCGAGCGCAATTCTTTGATGAGAGAAGAATTAAAGGTGATTTCGTTCAGGCGATTGGCAATATCGGCCGCGGTCGTCGGCGGGCCCGGACGCTCAATCGGATTGATGTGGAGGATCACCACATCACGGGATTCGGTGTAATAAAAAAGCGGATACAACACCGGGTTGCCCATGTAACCGCCGTCCCAATAGTGTTCACCATTGATTTCAACGGCCTGAAAAAGCTGCGGCAGGCAGGCTGACGCCAGCACCACGTCGGCGGTGACTTCGGGCGTGTGGAATATTTTTACTTTGCCCGTGCGCACATTGGTCGCGCAGATAAAAAGTTTGGTGTTTTGGCTGCGTTCGAGCTCCTCAAAATCGATTTGCCGCTCGAGTACTTCACGCAGCGGGTTGTAATTGAGCGGGTTCATCTGGTACGGTGATAGCGAGCTCATCATCGATTTCATCATGTCCTGAATGGGGTTTTCCTTCGGTATCGTGCCGAGATCCCAGGGCATGCGTTTCATGGCAAATTTTTGCCCGGCATCTGAAATCGCTTTCCAGAAGTCATGCAGCGCTTGCCGCGCACCGTCGTTGCCTTTTAGTTTTCCGTAGGCGTAAGCCACCGCGTTCATGGAGCCCGCACTGGTGCCGGATAGTCCCTCGATCTCGACGCGCCCGTCTTCGAGAAATTTGTCCATCACGCCCCAGCCAAATGCGCCATGCGCGCCACCGCCTTGTAGCGCCATGTTGATTCTTTTCGGCGCGTTTATGCTCAATAATGCGGGTGCGGCGATGGTGGCGCGGCGTCTCGCGGCGGATTTATCTACCGTCTTTTTTGCGGCAGCCTTAGATGTTATTTTGATCGCGCTGGGCTTGACCGTTTTTGCGGCGGTTGCTTTCAGCTTCACTTTGGTGGTGTTTTTTGCTTTCATAGCCAAACCTTTCGTGCCCCTTTGTGCTTTAAGGGCGATGGATGCATTGATTTTCAGAAAATCGAACTGGCGTTCGACGCAATTCACGCTGCCAAATCAACATTGAAAACGAAAATTTTCAAGCCCAAAATCAATGTGCCGTCCAGCCACCTTCCACCATAATATTTGTGCCGGTAATTGACGCCGCCGCGTCGCTGCACAGAAAAATTGCGGTGCCGGCCACTTGCGCGGTCGTGACGAATTGCTTGGTCGGCTGCGCGGCCAGCAGCACGTCTTTCTTAACCTGCTCCTCGGTCATGCCGCGCGCCTTGGCGGTATCCGGGATTTGTTTTTCCACCAGTGGCGTCAGCACGTAGCCCGGACAAATCGCATTGCAGGTAATGCCTTTTTCGGCAACTTCGAGCGCGACTGTTTTGGTGAATCCCATCACGCCGTGCTTGGAGGCGACGTACGCCGATTTGAATGGTGAGGCCACCATCGCGTGCGCGGACGCAACGTTGATGATGCGTCCCCAGCCTTTCGATTTCATGTACGGAATCACCATTTTTGTGGTGTGGAAAGCGGAGGACATATTGATCGCGATGATCGCGTCCCATTTCGCGGTGGGGAATTCTTCAACCGGGCACACGTGTTGAATGCCGGCGTTATTGACCAAAATATCGACGCCGCCGAAATCGGCCGCCGCTTTTTTCATCATTGCCTCGATCTGCTCGGGTTTACTCATATCGGCACCGTCGTAAGTCACTTTGATGCCAAATTTCGACGCGAGCGACGCACGAATTTTTTCGATTTCTGTAGCGTCGCCAAAACCATTCAACACCAGATTGACGCCCTCTTTGGCGAATCCTTCCGCAATGCCCAATCCAATACCGCTCGTCGATCCGGTGACAACCGCTGTTTTCCCTTTCAGCATGGCCTGCTCTCCCTTAAAAATTTAACAAAATAATTTTTGATCGCTGTGCCGCAGTGTGATGTACCGACCAACAATCGAGGCCTATTTAAAGCTTGCGAACGGCGCATTTACCGACCGCGCTCGCAAATTTTTAATTATGCACGGATACAAAACGATGCGGTATTTTTTGCAGGGTTTGTCAATTCGTCTATGAAAATAGACCAATTTATAGCGTACTGCACAAGTCGGACGCGCGCGCAATCCCCCAGGTGGGTGCGGATTGTTTTTTA
>JANMPY010000435.1:0-3083 GCA_031370095.1 Betaproteobacteria bacterium | reverse complement strand
CATTGCGTCCCATGAAAAAGCGATTTGGCGCAGCAGGCCGAGCTTGTCGGCGTCGATCAAATTATTCATCACGCCAATCGGGCCGAATGCCTCTGACATGCCGCGATTGATGCGCAGCGGTGAGACCGCAAACGTCGGATCAACCCGCACCCAGCCGAGGTCGGCAAACCACACCTCCGACCACGCGTGCGCTTCTGCCTGGCGAACCACCAATTGACGGGTCAGCGGATTGACTTCGCCGCCCTGATAACCCGTAACGACACGCGCCGGAATTCCCGCCGCGCGCAGCAGCAGCACAAAACTGCCCGCGTAGTGTTCGCAAAAACCTTTCTTGGTATCGAAGAAAAATTCGTCGATCGGATTCGCCCCCAAGCGCGGCGGCTCCAGCGTGTAATCAAACTCTTTGTTGTAGCGCGCGAGCAGCGTTTCCACCAACACTTTTGGGTCAGGGAAATCCTGCTGCAATTTTTTGCCGTAGGCGATTGAGCGCGGATTCAAACTCGCGTCGTAGTTGCGATACGGCTGCAAGTCGGTGGGCTTCAACCCAGTGCCGACCGAATAACGCAAATGGGATGTGATGCCATACGCTTTCAAATTCGCCACCGGCGTGCGTGAACGTAATTGAAAATCACCGAGAAAATAAGCATCTTCCGGTGCGGCGGCCGGAAGATCGAGCGCAAACAGCCACGGCTTATTGTGCGGTTGCAGCGTGACGGTGTAGCGAATTGGCGGGCCTTGCGGCGTGTAATCGAGACGCGCGCGTGGCGCAACCGGGTACATGCGCCACGCGCGGCCATCCTGCTCGCCTAGCACCGGCCCGCGCCAGTAAAGGTCTTCGGTTTGCGGCACGGGGCCGTCGAATTCAACGCGAAATGCCACCGCTTCCGACACGGATAATTTACTGATGTCACCCGGCGACATGCTGTCCGAGAGACCGGTGCGCGAGCTTTCGTCCTGCGGCATGCTCCACAGCGCGCCGGACAGTCGCGGAAATAAAAAAAACAGCACCAGCATCATCGGGATCGCCTGCAGCAACAGCCATCCGGCCGGCACCACGCGCTGCTTCCATGTTGCCTCGGTATTGATGCGGTTAAAGCCAATCAATGCGGCGACAAAAATCCACACGCAGATGAGCATGTAAAGTCCCATCAATATCGTCTGCGAGTACATGAAATTTGTCATCGCCAGAAAAAATCCCATGAAAATCGGAATCATCGCGTCGCGCTTCATGCGCATTTCCAGCACCTTCAGGCAGAGCATGATGATCAGCAACGCCACACCGACTTCGCGACCAAACCACCGGCCGTATTCGAGCCGCGCGCCAATCGCTGCGGTGAGGGCGATCAGCCCCATCAGCCACCACGCAGGCACCCGCCAGGCATGCCGCGCAATCCACCAGCGCCACGCGCCTGCAGCGACGCAAACACTGGTGACCCACAGCGGCAGGCGCAGCGCGTGCGGCGCGATGACGAACGCCATTCCGGCGAGTAGCCAAGTGATGTTGTTGAGGGTGAGGGCGCTTTGGTTCAGCATGCCGGGCTACTTTTCCAAGCCATAAAGTGCCAACACTTTCAGGCACTCGTCGCGGTGCTTGACGCCCAGCATCGGGCTGATGCTGTTGCCCGGCAATTTCAAACCGTATGGCAACTGCGTCCGCTCGGCCTCAATCACCCACCAGGTCAGTCGAGCCAGGCGCTCTTCCATCGACAAGCTATGCAGCGCGTCGTAATCGAGCCACAAATCAGCACTCGCGGTCGCGCCAAATTCTTTCACGAGTAATCCTTGTCCTCGCGCCAGTGCCTTCCATGCGATTTGCCGTGGCGTGTCGCCGGGCCGATAGGCACGCAGCGATTGAAACTCTTCGTCGCCGCGCACCGGCACGTTGCCTTCGCCTTTCGCCCGCATGTCGAGCGGCAGCGCGCCAGCGCCGGGATCCGGCTTCGGATAAACCAGACAGCGCGTGCCGAAATCCACGTAGGACCATGCGTGGAATAAGCCGACCGGATATTCGGTAAAAATTTCCAGCCGTCCACATTGCAGATAGCCGCGCTTGATCGCCATCATCGGAATCTGAAACGTGGTGCTGGTTGTTTCAGCCGCATCGCCGAATTCCGGCTCTGCATCACGAACCTGCGCGCGCTTGATGCCGATGGAATAACGCGCCAGCGTCGGATTGGCGAGCACGATGGCAAAGTGCGCGGTGTCACCGGCGAACACCGGCTCGACTTTGCCGGGGCTAATCGAGAGGCGCAATAAATTGCGGAAGGTGTGCAGCATCGCGATGCCGCCCATGCCGGCCAGCAAAAATGTCAGCAGATAGCCGAGCGAGAGGCTGTAATTGATCGAGGCGATGAGCAACAAAGTCAGCACAAATGCAAAAAAATAACCGGTGCGCGAAGGCAGGATAAAAATGCGCCGCTGGATCAGGACGACCGGCGGCTGCTCCGGGAAACGTGCGCGGAAAATCCAGTCAGCAATGCGTTGGCGAAGATTAAACTTGAATCTGGTGAGCATCTATTTTTTTATTACCCCGCAAGTCTTCAACTTGCGCTGGAAATTGCGCACCGCCATCATTTCCACGCTATCCGATAGCGCGCCCTTGGTGATTTTTGCGGCCTTTTCCTGAAATTCGATCAGCGTATCGTTGAGAAAAGTCAGACGCTCCTGTCGCAGCTTCCAGCGTGCTTCGGCGGTTTTAAGCTCACCGCTGCGCTGCGCCACCTCGATTTCGCTTGCCAGCCTTTCGCGCTCGCACAATCGGAAGTCGTAATCCGCAAACAGCGCTTCGAGTCGTTTCAACGGCGCAATCGCCGGGGCCGCAACGACACCCGCACCGGCGCGCGGTTGGGAGAGAGACTCTTTGCTGGTGTCGCATGGCCGATCGCTATATTCAATCCTTCCGTCGCTACCTTTGCACTTGTAATTTTCCGCCATCGCCCCCGTGTGCATCGCGAGCAGGATGGCGAGTGCTAAAAAACCGATGAATGACCCGCTGCGGATTTTGTGCATTTCTATCTCCTGTTGAATGGCTATTATTTTGTGAAACGCAATCACGGTATCGGTACCGCACGAATCAGTTCCTG
>JANMPY010000431.1:0-3493 GCA_031370095.1 Betaproteobacteria bacterium | reverse complement strand
GGGCTCGGCCTCAAGCGCGGCCTGGCCGACGATCTGGTGGTCACACCGTATGCGTCGGCGCTGGCGCTGATGGTCGCGCCGGAATACGCGTGTGCGAATTTGCAGCGACTAGCCTCCGAGGGTCTGGCAGGGAAATACGGTTTTTACGAAGCCGTCGATTACACGCCGTCACGGCTGCCGCGTGGACAGTCGAGTGCGGTAATCCGCTCGTTCATGGCGCATCACCAGGGCATGATCTTTTTATCGTTGGCCTATCTGCTGCGCGACCGTCCGATGCAAAAACGGTTCGAGTCCGACCCGATGTTTCAGGCAACCGCGTTACTGCTGCAGGAACGCGTGCCCAAGGCCGGCGCGCTTCAGTTGCGCACCGACGAATTCGCCGCCATTCGTGCCGCGACAAGTGATCAGCAAACGCCGGTGCGCGTGATCAGCAGTCCCGGCACGCCAATACCGGAAGTGCAGTTGTTATCGAATAGCTTTTATCACGTGATGCTGACCAATGCCGGTGCGGGCTATAGCCGCTGGAAAGACCTGGCCGTCACCCGCTGGCGTGAAGACACGACCTGCGACAACTGGGGTACGTTCTGCTACATCCGTGATCAAATTAGCGGCACATTTTGGTCCAACACCCATCAGCCGACGCTCAAACGTGCAGAAGCGTACGAAGCCATTTTCTCCGAGGGCCGCGCGGAATTTCGTCGCCACGATCAGGACATCGATACCCATACCGAAATCGTGGTGTCTCCCGAAGACGCAATCGAGCTGCGCCGGGTGCACATCACCAACCGCGCAAGGACTCGCCGCACCATTGACGTGACCAGCTATGCGGAAGTGGTACTCGCCGCAGCCGATGCGGACGCACTGCATCCGGCGTTCAGTAATCTTTTTGTGCAGACCGAAATCATTCCGCAGCGCCAGGCGATCATCTGCACCCGGCGACCGCGCTCACTCGCCGAACAGGCACCGTGGATGTTTCACCTGATGGCGGTACACGGCGCAGGTGTTGGCGAGGTATCGTACGAGACCGACCGCGCGCAGTTTATCGGGCGCGGTAATACCGTCGCTGCGCCGCAAGCGATGATCGGCACCGCCGCGCTCTCAAATAGCCAAGGTTCGGTGCTGGATCCGATAGTCGCGATCCGCCACCGCATCACGCTTGAGGCCGAACAATCGGCAACGATTGACATGGTCACCGGTATCGGTGAGAGCCGCGATGCGTCGCTGCGGCTGATCGAAAAATATCAGGATCGACGGCTCGCAGATCGCGTCTTTGAATTGGCGTGGACACATAGTCAGGTGGTGCTGCGCCAAATCAATGCCACCGAAGCCGACGCGCAGATTTACGCGCGGCTCGCCAATTCGATCATCTACGCGAACGCTTCATTGCGCGCCGATCCGAGCGTGGTGCAAAAAAACCGGCGCGCACAATCCGGTCTCTGGGGCTACGCAATTTCCGGTGATTTGCCAATCGTGCTGCTACAAATCAGCACCCCTGAAAGTATCGATCTGGTACGCCAGCTTGTGCAGGCGCACGCCTACTGGCGACTCAAGGGCCTGGTCGTCGACTTGGTGATCTGGAACGAAGACCGTGGCGGCTATCGGCAATTGCTACAGGAACAAATCATGGGGCTGATCTCCTCGGGAATAGAGGCGCATGTGATTGATCGCCCGGGCGGTATTTTTGTGCGCTCCGCCGAGCACATGTCGATTGAGGATCGCAATTTGTTCGAGTCTGTCGCCCGCGTCATCATCAGCGATCAGCGCGGCTCGCTCGCCGACCAAATCAACCGGCGTGGGCCGATGGAATTGCGCGCGCCGCACCAGAATTTGCCGCGCTTGAAACCGACCCGCGCGCATCGTGACGAGCTTGCCGAAACGACGGCGTCAAAACCCGATGATCTACAATTCGACAACGGACTCGGCGGCTTCAGCAAAGATGGTCGCGAATACGTCATCACCACCACGCCCGTGCAGAGCACACCTGCGCCCTGGGTGAATGTGCTGGCCAATCCGCATTTCGGCAGCATCATCTCCGAAAATGGCGTCGCCTACACATGGAGCGAAAACGCCCATGAGTACCGCCTGACACCGTGGCACAACGACCCGGTGAGCGACGCGAGCGGCGAAGCTTTTTATTTGCGCGATGAGGAGACTGGTCATTACTGGTCGCCCACACCACTGCCCTGTCGAGGCGCTGCGCCTTATGTGAGCCGACACGGTTTCGGCGTCAGCATCTTTGCGCATAGCGAGGGAGGGATTCACACGACGCTGACGGTTTACGTGGCGCTCGACGACGCGGTGAAATATTCGGTCTTGAAAGTGCGCAACGATTCGGGCCGCGCGCGCAGGATCTCGGCGACTGGCTATGTGGAATGGGTGCTTGGCGATCTGCGGCCGAAAACGACCATGCACGTCATTACCGAAATTGATCCGTTAAGCGGCGCACTCTACGCTCGCAATGCCTACAACAGTGAATTTGCGGATCGCATTGCATTTTTCGACGTCGACGATCCGACCCGAACTTTTAGTGGTGATCGCGCCGAATTTGTTGGCCGCAACGGCACGCTTGGTGCCCCCGCCGCCATGATGCGCTCGCATCTTTCCAACAAAGTTGGCGCAGCGCTAGATCCGTGCGCAGCGATTCAGGTCACACACGAGTTGGCGGAAGGAGAAGAACGCGAAACTATTTTCCGGCTCGGTGCCGGACGCAATCACAACGACGCCAGAAAGCTGTTGCAACGCTGTCGCGGCAGGGTGGCTGCACAGGAAGCGCTGGAAAAAGTGCAGCAACACTGGCAGCACACGCTCGGTGCCGTACAGATCGACACACCGGACGCGGCGCTGAACGTGTTGACCAACGGCTGGCTTTTGTATCAAACGCTGGCCTGCCGTCTGTGGGCGCGCAGTGGGTATTACCAATCGGGCGGTGCGTTCGGTTTTCGCGATCAGTTGCAGGATGTGATGGCACTCATTCACGCCAAGCCGCAGCTCGTGCGCGAGCACCTGCTGCTGTGTGCGAGTCGTCAATTCCGTGAGGGCGATGTGCAGCACTGGTGGCATCCGCCGTCGGGTCGCGGTGTGCGCACGCATTGCTCGGATGATTATCTGTGGCTCCCGTTGGCGACCTGCCGCTATGTGCTGTGCACGGGCGACACCGGAGTGCTGAATGAATCCTCGCATTTTCTCGACGGTCGGCCGGTTAATCCCGACGACGACTCGTATTACGATTTGCCCGACCGATCTGAAGAGACGGCGAGCCTGTATCAACACTGCCTGCGCGCCATTGAACGCGGGCTCTCCAGCGGCGCGCACGGGCTGCCGCTGATCGGCTCCGGTGACTGGAACGATGGCATGAACATGGTGGGCAAACACGGCAAAGGAGAAAGTATCTGGCTGGGCTTTTTCCTGTGTGAAGTGTTGCAGCAATTCACACGTGTTGCGACGCTGTACGGCGATACGGCCTTCGCTGAGCGTTGTGTCGATGAGCGGGCAA
>JANMPY010000390.1:0-2252 GCA_031370095.1 Betaproteobacteria bacterium | reverse complement strand
ACGCCGTCGAATTGATCACCATGAATCACCAGCAGCCGCTTGCCGCGCGCGGTCGTGTGGATCGCTTCATCGGCGATGGTGATGCCGCCGAATGCCAAGCCGAGAAACTGTCGCGCCGCTTCGTCGTGATTGCCCGCGATGAATGCGACGCGGGTGCCCTTGCGCGCCTTGCGCAAAATTTTCTGCACAATGTCATTGTGCTGCTGATGCCAGTACCAGCGGCGTTTCATCGCCCAGCCGTCAATGATGTCGCCAACCAGATACAGATAGCGCGAATCGGTGTGCTTCAAAAATTCAAGGAGATGGCCCGCCTGACAGCCGACCGTGCCCAGATGAATGTCGGATATCCAGATCGAGCGAAAGTGCAGCTTTCGCGGCGCGCTAATGTCACCAACGCCGCCGCGATTAGCCTGGCTCGGTGGCAATGCATTGTCATCAGATTCGACGCCATCAAACACAACACTCTCCATGAAAAAACATGCGGGCGTAACCCGTGCCTGCCGGCCGATCCGCCCCACTCGATTTCGGCAGATCGGCCATCAAGCAACGAGAATAATCGTTTGCTATTTCAATCCGGTTGCGGCGCTGTGATGTTTTGATGACATCCGATCACCAATCTGCTCCTTCCCCCGTCTACGGGGGGAGAGCGAAGCGAGGGGGCAACGGGATGGGGGCGATGCCAACGACGGCGTGCAATTTGCAAAGACCCACCCGTCCCGCTAAACGCAACCCGTGTGGCCGTTGCGGGAACCGCGCAACGAGAAAGGGGCGTTGTCGTGAAATCGATCAACGTCAATAAGCAAAAAAAACGGCATCGTTTGCACGATGCCGCAGAGTATCCACCGAAGTTTCACCATGTTCACGTCACAAGGTGATCGGCGGGAGGAGGCCTTACATGAGCGTGTAGATTACCTTCGGTATATGAAGGTTCGATGTTGATTGTGTTGCGATTCTGTGACACCCGGTCGCTCTCATTGGCCACATGCTTTACAATCGCCGCACGCACTCCCAAACGGCATTCCGACCGCGCGGACGCTGGAGAAAAAACCGCCAATGTCAAACAAACTATTCCGTCAGGAAGCAATCGATGCGCTGCGCGAGAAATTTCTCGGCGAGGCAACGATTGCGCGCCCGCTGCCGTTTTGGGTGCTGACATTACTGGGCTTGATCGCGGCGGGAATGATGGTATCCGTTGCTGTGTGGGGCCAGTACACGCGTCGCGAGCGCGCAGAGGGATTTCTTCAACTAGATGTCGGTGCGGCCAAGGTGTCATTCACCGATTCAGGGCGGGTTGCCGAATTGCTGGTGAAAGAGGGCCAGGAAATCAAAGAGGGCGTGCCGATGGCACGCATTTCGTTGGAGCGCGCAATATCGGCACCGGCAGCGACCGGTGCGGCAGTTTCCGGCGAATTGACGCAGCGGCGCGGCAGCCTGGAAAAAGAGCAGGGCCAGATGCGTGAACTTGCCGAGCAACAGCTTCAGCAGGTGCGCAAAAAAGCGTCTGATCTGCAAAACGAAATTGCACAAATCGTGACTGAGATGAAATTGCAAACGCAGCGACTCACATCGGCAAAAGCCGATGCGCTGCGCTGGGCCGATCTGGCGAAACAAAAATTTGCTTCCGAGGTCGCGGCGCGCCAGAAACAGGACGACGCGACCGATCAGGAAATTCGGGTGCAGGCCTTGAAGCGCCAGAAAATGACGCTGGAACGCGACCTTTCCAATGCAAAACTGGAGGAGCCTTCCGTCGTCTTGCGCGCGCGTGCGCAGCAGGAGCAGGTCAATCGACAGATCAGCGAATTGCAGCAAACCATGGTGATCGAAGAGGCCAAGCGTGAGACGATCATCAAGGCGCCCATTACCGGCATCGTCACCAACATTACGGTGAGCAGCGGGCAATCAGTTACGGCGGATGCGGCTTTCGCGACCATTCTTCCAATTGGCAGCAAACTGCAAGTCGAACTACTCGTGCCGACGCGCGCCATTGGCTTTGTCACCAAGGGTAAGGAAGTTTCGCTGCGCTACGAAGCGTTTCCGTATGAAAGATTTGGACAGTATCGGGGCGTGATCGCGGATGTGAGTCAAACGGTCTGGTCGCCGGGTGAAAAAGTGGGGCCTTTGGTGGTGCGTGAGCCAGCCTACCGCATCACCGCGAAGCTCGACCGACAATCGGTCGAGGCGATGGGTCAGGAGATTCCATTGCGCTCGGGCATGCTGGTCAACGCTGATATTCTGCTCGAAAAAAGGAGTCT
>JANMPY010000381.1:0-17736 GCA_031370095.1 Betaproteobacteria bacterium | reverse complement strand
CTGGAGACGCAGGCGATGCTGATATTGCCTTCATCGTCGATGTCGATCTGCGTGCCGGTTTCGCGCGTCAGCGCCTGGATCACGCTGCCGCCCTTGCCGATGACTTCGCGAATCTTGTCGGGATTGATTTTCATCTTGATGATCTGCGGCGCGAATTGCGAAAGCTCGCCACGTGCCGACGGCACTGCTTGTTTCATGAGGCCAAGAATATGCATGCGGCCTTCTTTGGCCTGCTTTAACGCGACATCCATGATCTCTTTGGTAATACCCATGATCTTGATGTCCATCTGCAATGCGGTGATGCCTTTTTCGGTACCGGCCACTTTGAAATCCATGTCTCCCAAGTGATCTTCGTCACCCAGAATATCGGTGAGCACAACGAAGCGGTTACCGTCTTTGATCAAACCCATTGCGACACCGGCAACGTGCGCCTTGATCGGCACGCCTGCGTCCATCAGCGCGAGACAGCCGCCGCAGACCGAAGCCATCGACGAGGAGCCATTGGACTCGGTGATTTCCGACACGACGCGCATCGAATAACCAAATTCCGCCTCAGACGGCAACACCGCCACCAGCGCGCGTTTAGCGAGACGGCCGTGGCCGATTTCGCGACGCTTCGGCGTACCAACGCGACCGGTTTCGCCAGTGGAATACGGTGGGAAATTGTAGTGGAACATATAGCGATCAGTGTACTCACCCTGTAGCGCATCGATGCGCTGCGATTCTTTGAGCGTGCCGAGTGTGGCGACCACAATCGCCTGCGTTTCGCCGCGCGTGAATAGCGCCGAGCCGTGCGTGCGTGGCAATACGGATTGACGGATCGAGATCGGACGAACGGTGCGGGTATCGCGACCATCGATGCGCGGCTCGCCGTTAAGAATCTGGCTGCGAACGACCTTGGCTTCGATATTAAACAGCAGCGAGGTCACGGCGTTTTTGTCCGGCGCGCCTTCTGCATCGGTGCAGAGTGCGGCCACCACGCGATTCTTGATTTCGGATAATTTCTCCGAGCGTGTGCCTTTGGATTTGATGCGGAAGGCCTCGTTGATATCGTTGCCGGCCATCTCGCTGATCTTGTCGATCAACGCTTGTGGTGGAACCGGTGCAGTCCAATCCCACTGATCCTTGCCAGCCTCATCGGCCAGCTCGATGATCGCGTTAATGGCCGCTTGCTGCGCATCGTGACCAAACACAACCGCGCCCAGCATCACGTCTTCAGGCAACTCGGAGGCTTCCGATTCCACCATCAATACGGCCGTTTCGGTACCCGCAACCACCAGATCCATTTGCGAGGTTTCGAGTTCGGTTTTTGTCGGGTTGAGAATGTACTGGCCGTCGATATAGCCGACGCGCGCAGCACCGATCGGACCTTCAAACGGTAAACCTGACAACATCACGGCAGCGGACGCGCCGATCATGGCCGGAATATCCGGATCGATTTCCGGGTCGCACGACAACACGGTGGCGATGATCTGCACTTCGTTGTAAAAGCTGTCGGGGAACAGTGGACGCAGCGGGCGATCAATCAAACGGCAGGTGAGAATTTCTTTTTCCGAAGGACGCCCTTCACGCTTGAAAAATCCGCCGGGGATTTTGCCTGCCGCGAATGATTTTTCCTGATAGTCAACCGTGAGCGGGAAAAAATCCTGGCCCTGTTTGACTTCGGTACGCGCCACGCACGTCACGAGTACGACGGTATCGTCCATCGACACCAGCACGGCACCATCGGCCTGCCGGGCGATCTCGCCGGTTTCGAGCGTCACCGTGTGGCGCCCGTATGGAAATGATTTCTTGATTGCTTTCATTTGGGAATTCCCTCTTCTGGTCTCAATAACTTCGTTGTTCAACACTGCGGCTCAGGCGCTTGTGGTTTGCTGCGACCGTCAAACACCTGAACAAAAAAAACGCGAAACAAATTTGCGAAAAAGAAAAAGCCCCGCTGAAGTTGATTTCAGTGGGGCTCTTCGAATACTTCCAGCGCTGGCGATGCTTACTTACGCAGGCCGAGTTTGTCGATCAGCGAGCGATAGGTGTCAAGCTTGGTGCGCTTCAGGTAATCAAGCAGCGTGCGGCGCTTGCTCACCATGCGCAGCAGACCACGACGACCATGGTGATCCTTCACATGAATTTTGAAATGCGACATCAATTCGTTGATGCGCGAGGTCAGCAACGCGACCTGTACTTCGGGGGAACCAGTGTCGCCTTTCGCGCGCTGGTATTGCAGCATGACTTCCTGGGTTGTTGCCATTTTGATTCTCCGGTTCGGTTCACGTATCTTGTCGCAGATACTTGCGGCTGTTGACATTTTCGCCACGGCTTTACGCGGGATGAAAATGTTTAGCGAAGACCGCGATTATAGCGGTTTTAAGCCCCTAAACACAAGGGAATCAGGGCTTTTTGATGTCACCTCGGTGACGTCGGCGCCATCAAACGCAACGCCGTCAGCGTCGCACCGTGGGCATCGCATTCGGAGGCGGTTGCGACGCCGAGAAACGCACCCTTGTCATCATAAGCACGGTAGATCGTTGCATCATTCAAGGCGCTTGCAATGCGCGGGGTTTTACCGTTTTGCAGCGCTTTCGCCTCACTTGCATCCAGACGAATTTCAGGCAGCGCCATCGCCAACGCGTCGGCCGGCAACAGTCTCTGATCTCGCGCCTCAATCGCCAGCGCGTCCAACGATTCCAGCGTGATCGCTTGTTCCAAACTAAAGCCACCGGTCGCGGTGCGTCGCAATGCCGTCAGATACGCGCCGCAGCCGAGTGCTTCGCCAATAACTTCAGCCAGCACGCGGATGTAAGTGCCTTTACTCACCAGCGTATCGATGACCAACTCGTCCCCCGCCAACGATACTGCGGAGAGCGCGATGACCGTGATGTGACGCGGCGCGCGCTCGACTTCCATCCCCTGTCGCGCGAGCTTGTAGAGCGGCACGCCACCCTGCTTTAAGGCCGAATGCATCGGCGGAATTTGCGTTTGCGTGCCGACAAATTTCGCGAGAACCGCGTTCACTTTTTCGATGTCGACGTTAACCGCACGGGTCTCGATGATCTCGCCCTCGGTATCACCGGTGCTCGATTTTTGGCCGAGCTTTAAGGTCGCGCGATAGGTTTTTTCGGCGTCGAGCATGAAACGCGCAAATTTCGCGGCCTCACCAAAACAGATCGGCAACAGGCCGGTGGCAAATGGATCGAGCGTACCGGTGTGCCCGGCTTTGTCGGCGTTAAAAAGTCGCTTGGCCCAACCGACTGCCGTGTTAGACGAAAGCTCTTCGTGCTTGTCGAGCAGCAGCACACCGCTGATGGAGCGTCTTGGGGCTTTCATCAGTCAAACTCTAGCGTTGGCGCGGCTTGCATGGCATTATTGGCCTGAGAAGCACACCGATGCTGGAGTATCACTATTTTTTGCTGGAGCGATCTAGTGTACTGCTGCATAATTGACGCGACTTATTTTCATGATCACTGACCTCCTCCTTCCCCTGGCCAAGGGGGAAGGTTGGGATGGGGGCGATGCTAAATTGGATGCGCCATTTGCACAGATACCCCCATCCCGACCTTCCCCCACTTAGCAGGGGAAGGAGAAAATTCGCGCCAATTCAAATACCGAACTCCGTTCGCGAGAGGGTCACCCAGAATGTTTCGCATCATCCGCGACCGCATCATCGATCAGCTTCGACAAACGCACGCCGCGCTCAATCGAAACATCGATCTCAAAATGCAATTGCGGCACGGTGCGAATGGTCAATCGACCGGCGAGCAGCGAGCGCAAATATCCCGCCGCGCTTTGCAAGCCGTGCTGGCACGATTCGACTTGCGCGTCGGTGCCTAACGAGGTAAAAAATACTTTCGCATGCGCATTGTCGCGCGCGACTTCCACATCGGTCACCGTGACCATGGTGACGCGAGGGTCGCGCATCTCCAGGCGAATCAGTTCTGATAATTCGCGCTGGATTGCGTCAGCGATTTTGCGGTTGCGGGCCTCTGTCGACATGGTCGTATTGTGTTACGCGAGCGACCTTGCCACTTCAACGGTCTCATACGCTTCGACCTGATCCCCCACCACGATATCGGCAAAGTTCTTCACCGAAAGACCACATTCGAAGCTCGCTTTCACTTCTTTCACGTCGTCCTTGAAGCGTTTGAGCGAATCGAGCTCGCCGGTGAAGATCACCACACCGTCGCGCAACACGCGCACTGCGGATGCACGCTTGATGACGCCGTCGAGCACCATGCCACCAGCCACTGCACCGACTTTTGAAATCTTGAAGACATTGCGAATTTCAACCGTACCGACAATGCTTTCCTTGATTTCCGGCGACAGCATGCCGCTCAATGCGAGCTTCACATCATCGACGGCTTCGTAAATGATGTTGTAGTAGCGCACCTGCACGCCGGAAGTTTCGACGAGCTTTCGCGCGGCCGCATCGGCGCGAGTGTTGAAGCCGATGATAATCGCTTTGGAGGCCAGCGCCAAATTGACATCCGACTCCGTGATCGCACCCACCGCTGCGTGAACGACGTTGACCTTCACCTCGGGCGTAGAGAGTTTGCCAAGCGCGTGCGCGAGGCCTTCGTACGAGCCTTGCACATCGGCTTTGATAATGACCGCCAACGCTTTGGTCGCACCTTCACCCATTTGCTCGAACGCGTTTTCAAGTTTAGCAGCCGACTGTTTGGCGAGTTTCACGTCGCGGAATTTACCCTGACGGAACAGCGCAATTTCGCGCGCCTTGCGCTCGTCATTCAGCACCATCATTTCGCCACCCGCACCCGGAACATCGGTGAGACCCTGCACCTCAACGGGAATGGACGCACCCGCTTCCAACACTGGCTTACCATTTTCATCCAGCATCGCACGTACGCGTCCAAACACCGCGCCCGCCAGCAACATGTCGCCTTTTCTTAAGGTACCAGACTGCACCAGAATGGTCGCGACCGGGCCACGTCCCTTGTCGAGACGCGCGTCAATGACGACGCCTTTAGCAGGCGCATTCTTGACGGTTTTCAACTCCAGCACTTCTGACTGCAGCAAAATCGCGTCGAGCAATTTGTCGATGCCTTCGCCCGTTTTGGCCGACACCGGCACAAACATCACGTCGCCGCCGTATTCTTCGGGCAATACATTTTCCGCGACCAGCTCCTGCTTTACGCGATCAGGATTCGCTTCGGGCTTGTCGATCTTATTCATCGCGACAATGATCGGCACGTTCGCCGCCTTGGCGTGGGCAATCGCTTCCTTGGTTTGCGGCATCACGCCGTCGTCAGCCGCGACAACAAGGATGACCACGTCGGTAATTTGTGAGCCGCGCGCGCGCATCGCGGTAAATGCTTCGTGACCCGGCGTGTCGAGGAAAGTAATCATCCCCTTTGGCGTCGTTACGTGATACGCGCCGATATGCTGTGTGATACCACCAGCTTCGCCGGAGGCCACACGGGTGCGACGGATGGTATCGAGCAATGAGGTCTTGCCGTGATCGACGTGACCCATGATCGTCACGACTGGCGGACGGGTTTCCATGTCCGCTTCGGTGTGAACGATTGCCTCTTCCAAATAGGACTCAGGATCGTCGCCTTTGGCGGCCTTCGCCACGTGGCCTAACTCACCGACCAGAATCATCGCGGTTTCTTGATCGAGGACTTGATTGATGGTGACCATCGAGCCCATTTTCATCATGATCTTGATGACTTCTGCCGCCTTCACCGCCATTTTTTGTGCAAGCTCACCGACCGTGATGGTCTCGGGCACCAGTACTTCGCGAACGATTGGCTCGGTCGGTGCCTGGAAATTACTTGCTTCATCGTCTTCATGGCGCTCTTTGCCACGGCGGCTGCGCCAGCCATCTCGGCCACCACTGGTGTCGCCACGGGTTTTGATGCCGCGACGTTTCGCTAAATCGTCAGCCCAGGAACCTGCGGGCTTGACGGCTTTCTTGACGGTTTTCTTGTCGGCTTTTGCTTCTTTTTCACCGGGTTTCAACACTGGCTTGTGCAACGTGCCTTCGCTGGCTGGCGGATCTTTCTTCAACACCACTCGCTCGCCAATGCGCGGGCGATTTTCGACCGCAGCATCTGCCGCAGGCGCAGCCTGTGGCGCGTCTGTCGCAGCAGATGCCGTTGTGCCCTTGGCGCGCTTTGCGGGTTTTTTCTCGGCCGTGTCAGTCGCCTCGGCAACGGCAGCTGGCGCTTCCTCTACAGCTTCCTCGCCTTTTTTGGTTCCGCGTTTCACTGGCGTTTTGGCTTTTTGCTCGGCCTGCTTGGCCAGCAACGCTGATTGCCGGTCTTCTTCGCTGCGGCGCTTGGCCAGTTCAACTTCGTTCAGAATCGGTTGCGGCGGCTCTACCGGCAACTCAGGCTCGACGACCTCGGTCTTTTCGACCTTCACAAACGTGCGCTTTTTGCGGACTTCAACCTGGATCGTGCGCGCCTTACCGGTCGCGTCGGATTTCTTGATCTCAGTGGTCGATTTGCGCGTGAGCGTGATTTTTTTCTTTTCTTCGGTGTGACCGTGCGCTTGCTGCAGATATGTCAGCAAATGCGACTTGTCGTCTTCCGAAAGGCTATCGGACGCGGTCTTGGTGGCGACACCGGCCGCCTTCAGTTGGACAAGCAAAAGCTCCTCCGAGAGCTTTAGCTCCTTGGCAAATTGTGCAATGGTGGTTAGTGCCATTCGAATCCTGTCGGTTGTGTCGTTGAGCGATGGGGTGGAGCGCAAAAAACAAATTGTGCAAATTGTTGCTTTGTTTTTACGCCGGCTGCTCCACGAACCACGGCGCTCTTGCCGTCATGATCAGTTGCTTGGCACGGTCACCTTCCATGCCGGTCATTTCCGTTAATTCATCGATCGCGAGATCAGCCAGATCTTCCATTGTGCGCACGCCCTTGGTGGCGAGCAGATGCGCGGTATCGTCGTCCATGCCTTCCATCGCCAGCAAATCGTCTGCGGCGGTCTCAATGGTTTCTTCTGACTTGATCGCGTCTGTCACCAACGCATCGCGCGCGCGGCGACGCAACTCGTTGACGGTGTCTTCGTCGAACGAATCGATCTCCAGCATTTCGCTGATCGGCACGTACGCCACTTCTTCGAGATTGCTGAAGCCTTCTGCAATGAGGATTTTCGCAACTTCTTCGTCCACGTCGAGCTTGGCCATGAATAATTCCTGAATCGAGCCGTGTTCGGTATCACGCTTCGAGTTGGCTTCAGCTTCGGTCATCATGTTGAGTTGCCAGCCGGTGAGCTCGGAAGCGAGCCGCACGTTTTGGCCGCCACGGCCAATTGCCTGCGCCAGTTGTTCTTCGTCGACCACCACATCCATGCTGTGTTTTTCTTCGTCAACGATGATCGACGAGACTTCAGCGGGTGCCAAGGCGTTAATCACAAACTGCGCCGGATCGGCTGACCACAAAATAATATCGACGCGCTCACCGGCTAATTCCCCGGTGACGGCCTGCACCCGTGAGCCGCGCATGCCGACGCAGGTGCCAATCGGATCAATCCGTGGATCGTTTGATTTCACCGCGATCTTGGCGCGCAGGCCAGGATCGCGCGCGGCCGCTTTTAATTCCAGCAAGCCCTCTTCGAGTTCCGGCACTTCGAGCTCGAACAAAACCTTGATGAGCTCGGGCGTGATGCGCGACAACACCAATTGCGGTCCACGCAAGGTACGGTCCACTTTCAACAAATATGCACGCACGCGGTCTCCGACCCGCAAGTTTTCTTTCGGGATCGTCTGGTCGCGCGGCAACAGCGCCTCAATACGCCCCGATTCGATAATCACATTGCCACGCTCGATGCGTTTGATGGTCCCGGTGACGAGCAGCTCATCGCGTTCCAGAAAATCGCTCAGGATTTGTTCACGCTCGGCGTCGCGAATTTTTTGCAAGATGACCTGCTTTGCCGTTTGCGCGCCGATGCGGCCAAAGTCCACCGGCTCCAGCGGCTCTTCGATAATGTCACCAAGCTGCAGGTCGTCGCCGCGCTCGGGCGCATCGGTGATCGCGATTTGGCGCGCGGGCTCTTCATGCTCCTCGTCCGGCACCACTGTCCATTGACGATAGCCTTTGTATTCGCCGGTGAGGCGGTCAATTTCGACACGCACGTCCGCTTCTTCCTGAAGGAATTTATCGGTAAAGCGGCGTTTGGTGGCCGACGCCAGTGCCTGCTCCAACGCGGTAAAAATAGTTTCGCGCGGGACGCTTTTTTCGCGTGCCAAAGCATCAACCAACAACAGAATTTCACGACTCATTTCAAATACTCCTGCTTCATTTCATTGTTTTTCTAAACTTCACCTGCGCGACCATCAATACTCTGGAATCAGTCGCGTTTTATCTATGCTATCAAACGGCACGCGAATAAGTTTCACGCTCTCCGCTGGCTTCCCCTTGGCTTTTGCTTTGGGGAGTTTTTTCGTCGCGCTCGCCGACTTCAGTGGTTGCGTTTGCGACTTGACGGCGCCGTCATCAGCTGCGACAGCAAACACAATCGTGTCGCCCTCAACCGCCTCAATCATGCCGTCAAAGCGCTTCCTGCCATCAACCATTGAATTGAGCCGCACCTTTACCGAAAGCCCAAGATATTGCTGGTAATGCGCCAAGGTTTTCAGCGGTCGGTCCAAGCCCGGTGAAGAGACCTCAAGCCTTTCAAATTCAACGTTTTCCACTTCCAGGACACGCGACAAATGGTTACTGACGCTGGCACAATCTTCGACGCCGATGCCGTCCGGCTTGTCAATAAAAACACGCATCAAACCACGGGCGGAGTGTTCAAAATCCACCAATTCGTAGCCCAGCCCCGTCACGCTCGCCAGGACAATTTTGTCGATTGCCAAATTGACCGTCATCGGCCTTAAATCCTTCAATACAAATAAAAAATGGGCGCGAGGCCCACAACAAAATACTTAGTCTCATATGTTAACACGACCGCCGGGGATGATAAAGCCCTGTCGTGCGCGGGCCTGCATCTCGACTGCAAGCGCCGCAAACATCGTATGTTGCATAAATACGACAATCCGCAAATTTTGTAGCGAACTCCACAACCAAACGCTAAACTTTCACGGTTTGTAACGTTCTATGGCGTCGCGCTGACACAATCAGTGATTGACGTACCGATAATTTTTATTGCAACCAACACGAGGCCTAAATGATGCATTCAAAAATGAAAGTGCTGCCACAAGCTCTACTGGCGGCGCTAATTGTGACGCCAATGGCGTTTGCCCAACAAACCCCTGTACCTGCCCCACAAAAAGTGGAAAAGGTCGAGGTCACCGGCTCCAACATCAAGCGTGTTGACGCCGAAGGCAGCGCACCAATCCAGATCATTACGCGCGAAGAAATCGAGCGTTCAGGCAAACAGACCGTCACCGAAATGCTGCGCACCCTGCCAACCAACGCGGGCGGCGGCTTGAATGACATTACCAGCGGCAACAGTTTTTCTTCAGGTGCCTCCACCGTGTCCCTGCGTGGTCTCGGCTCTGCCGCCACACTGGTACTGCTGAACGGTCGCCGCATTGCGCCGTTCGGCAACTCTGATCCCAACTTCGGTCAATCCGCCGTTGTCAACCTGGACACATTCCCACTTGACGTTGTTGAGCGCATTGAAATCCTGAAGGACGGTGCGTCAGCGATTTACGGCTCGGAAGCTGTCGCGGGCGTCGTGAACATCATCCTTCGCAAAGACTTTACCGGTGCGCAGATCAGTGGCAGCTACTCCATGAACCGCGACAGCGAGTACAAGGTTTGGCGTGCGACCACCACGCTGGGCATCGGCGACCTTGCACGTGACAAGTACAACGTGTTTGTCACCTATGAGCATCTCGACCGTGAAACGACAAAAGTCGACGACGTCATCAATTATGTTCTCGACCCGCGTTTGCAGGCCAGTCCTTCGTTCCTGACGTTTGCGCGCTTTAGCTCCTCGTTTGCCAATAACTACCTTACCGGTGCCTATAATTTGGCGACCGGGCAAGCCACAGCGCAGGCGTTCTCGCCAGCCGCCAGCCAGCCAGCTAATTGCGTCCCCGGAGCCATCAAGGATGCGGCGGGTCGCTGCCGTTGGGATATCCCTTCAAAACAAGATCTCGTGCCGAAGAGCGAACGCGATAATTTCTTCGCCCGTGGCAGCATCGACTTTAGCGCCAACCTGAGTGGCTTTGCAGAAGCTGGTTTCAACCGCACCAAGACTTTCTTCCGCGGCAACCCGCAAGTGTCAGGCGATTTTGGGCAATGGTATTCCAGCGACCTGCGGCGCTTGGTTAACATGCCGGAATTTCTGCCGGTCGGCCACCCGAACAACCCATTTACCACACCGATCATTCTGCGTCACCGCTTTGTCGAAGTGGGTGATGGCAACCGCTCGGTGCAATTGGAAGCCAAACGCTTCGTTGGCGGGCTGAAAGGAACTACCGGACGGCTCGACTGGGAAACCGCCTATCTGTATTCGGAGAATACCGGCGAAAGCACCGTGTTTAACCAGATACGTCTCACCCCGCTGCGCAACGGGATCTTGAATGGGACGTATAATTTTCTGAACCCGAGCTTGGGTTCGACCACGCCTGATCAACTCCGCATCAACACCCTTAACACCTCGAAGTCCTCGTTCTCGATTATTGACGCGAAGGGCTCGATGGAGTTGGCGCAGATGTCTGGTGGCCCCTTGGCGTTGGCTGCAGGTTTGGAATACCGCAAAGAGGACCGCAAAGCAACTCCGGACAAGGCGATTCTGGCCGGTGAAGTGGTCGGTTTCGGTGCCGCCTTCGCTGAGGGCAAGCGTAACGTCACCTCGGCATACGCTGAGCTGAGCGTACCGTTCGCGAAGAACATCGAGACCCAGCTGGCATTCCGTACCGATCGTTATTCGGACTATGGCAATTCGACGACGCCGAAAATCGGCATCAAATGGAAGGTTTTGCCGACCGTCGCCTTGCGTGCGTCTTATTCGGAAGGTTTCCGCGCACCATCGCTGACCGAGATTTCGCGTTCGAGCGTGACGGCGTTTACCACCATCACCGATCCGCGCCGTTGCCTGCTTGGAACCGAGCTTGACTGTAACAGGGGCATCGCCGTGCTTCTGGAAAACGCGAACCGTCTCGACCCGGAAGATTCCAAGTCATATAACGTCGGCTTCGTCTGGGATCCAGTCAAGGATGTATCAATCACCATCGACTACATCGACATACGCCGCAAGAAAGAAATCAACCTTCTGGATTTTGACTTGATTCTCGCTAACGAGGGTGCCACCACCGGCATCTACGCCAATCGCGTCGTTCGTGGCCCGGTTGCGCCAGGCGAAACTGTCGGCCCGCTGCAGGCGATTAGTTCGTTCTTTTTCAATAGCGGCAACACCAACGTCAAAGGCTATGACATCGACGTGCGCTGGAACGTAAACCTGGGCGAATATGGCAAGCTCATCAATCGCGGCGCAGCGACGTATTACGCGAGCTTCAAAGGCAATGCGGCCGATACCGATCCGTTGGTTGAATTCGCATCGTACGGTTTCCCGCGTGCTCGCGGTACGCTTAGCACGGTGTGGGAATATCGCGATTTCGCGACCGGTCTTACGGGCAATTTCAACAAGGGATACCACGTTCTGCGTGATCCCGGCCTGACCTGTTCGGCAGCGATCCGCGCGGTACAGCCGACTTGCGAAGTGAGCTCGAACTCTACGGCCGACTTCTCAATCAGTTATACCGGCTTCAAAAATCTGACCTTGGGCTTCATCGCACGCAACCTGTTTGACAAGAAGCCACCGTTGGATGCAAATGCACGTCCTTTGAACTTTACGTACCATCCTTTCCAAAGCGTCTATTACACGATTGGCGGGACGTATCGCTTCAAGTAGAAGCAAGTATTTGATGTTGGAAAAAAGGGGCTTCGGCCCCTTTTTTCTGTCCGCAAATTGCACCAGACTGTATTCGAAAAGCATTGCTGCGTAACGTGCTGTTGCACTTTTGCAACAAAAGAATCGCCAAGCGCTACAAAACGGCATATTGGGGTTCTTCCAAAGATTTTTGGAGGTATTCTTTCGTGGTGTGGTGACATTGCTTGCGGTTCGCACCTTGGGCTTTGTCTATCCGCCAAAAATGCAGGATCTTGCCCGGCGACGAAACCAAAAAAATTGCCGGGCAACAACGTGGAAATGCGTTGTGTTGGGAACAACCGGGACAGTTCGGATTTTTCACTTAACCTAATACAATTAGGAGACATACATGAGTAAAAACAAGCAGCCGACCATGGCTTTCACCAGAAAGCCATGCGTCATCGCGACTGGTCTTGCACTATCACTGATGGCAGCACAATCGGTGTACGCGCAGCAAGCAGCAGCGCCTGCAGATGCGGCGCAAAAAGCAGAGAAAATTGAAGTGACCGGTACGCGTATTCCGCCGCCAAATCTTGAGGGCGCGAGTCCGGTTACTGTTATCGATGCACAAACTATTCAGGTAGACGGTTTACGGTCGGTTGAGAACCTCCTGAACAATTTACCGCAGGTATTTGCGGCCCAGGGCGCAAACGTGGCCAACGGCGCAACCGGTACGGCGCAGGTCAACCTTCGCGGCTTGGGTGCGACCCGCACCTTGGTACTGGTCAATGGTCGTCGTTTGCCGTACGGTAGTGTGAATACCGCCGCCGCTGACTTGAACCAGATCCCCGCACCGCTAATCAAGCGTGTCGAGATCCTTACCGGCGGCGCCGGTGCGGTGTACGGATCTGATGCCGTGTCCGGTGTCGTCAACTTCATCATGAACGACAAATTCGAAGGCGTTCAGGTTGAGTTGAATCAGAGCTTCTACAATCACAAACAGCAAGGCGAAGCGGGCGTTGCCGACATCGTTGCTGGCCGTGCCAAAACCAACCCGGCAAATTTCAATGTGCCTGGCAATAAAAGCTCGGACGGCAGGATTTATGATGCCAGTTTCCTGATGGGCAGCAACTTTGCTGGCGGCAAGGGTAACGCCACCGTATACTTCGGTTACAAGAAGGAAGACGCACTGCTTCAATCCGAACGTGACTTCAGCGCGTGCTCCCTGAATGCCGGTAACGCCCCTGGATCCACGGCAGTGCCAGCCGGTCAAACCCGCGCCGGTATTTTCAGCTGTGGTGGATCAAGCACCAGCGCAACCGGTCGGTTCTTTGTCGACAGCGGCGCCAGCTTCACAGCGGCCGACGCGGCAGGCAATTCACGCCCTTTCAATGCTGGCCTCGATCAATACAACTTTGGTCCTGCAAACCACTACCAACGCCCTTCCGAGCGTTATAGCGCCAACGTATTCGCCAACTACGATCTGTTCGATTTTGCGAAGGTCTATTCCGAATTCGCGTTCACCGACTACAACAGCATCGCGCAGATCGCCCCGGGCGGACTATTCGGCGTCACTTATAGCGTCTCCCCAGACAACCCGCTGCTGACGCCTTCGTGGAGAACCAACATTTTTGGTTCGGCCAACCCTCCAGCCGGTACCGCACCTGCGGACGTCACTCTGTTGCGTCGTAACGTCGAGGGTGGCGGTCGTCAGTCCGATTTCCGCAACACCTCTTATCGTACCGTGTTGGGTTCAAAAGGCGAGATCGGCAACTGGTCGTACGACGTCTTTATGCAAACCTCCAAGGTGGTCTACCAACAGGCCGAGAAAAACTACTTCTCAACCACCCGTGGCCAACGCGCTCTAGACGTCGTTAATGTCAACGGCGTTGCGGTCTGTCGCTCGGTCGTTGACGGCAGCGATCCTGCTTGCATCCCGTACAACCCATACCGTATCGGTGGCGTGACCGACGCGCAGTTGGCTTATCTGGCGACGCCGGGTCTACGTTCCGGCTCGTCGCAGCAGATGATCCAGGGTGGAACGCTTTCCTCTGATCTCGGCAACTACGGCTTGAGGTTGCCATTGGCCAAGAACGGCATCGGCGTCGCCTTCGGTGTCGAACGTCGTACCGAGAAGCTCAATCTCATTACCGACAGTGCGACCCAATCCGGCGACCTGTCCGGTTCGGGTGGCCCGACCCCTGGCCTGACCGGCAAGTTTACGGTTGAGGATATCTTTGCCGAAGTGCGCGTTCCCATCATCGAGGGTAAGCAGCTAGCCGAACTGCTGAGCGTTACCGCCAGCTACCGCAACTCGGATTACTCCACCAACATCAAGACCAACACCTATGGTGTAGGCGTCGAGTGGGCTCCAATCAAAACCCTCAGGGCGCGTGGCAGCTATCAGGAAGCGGTTCGCGCGGCTAACCTGATCGAGTTGTTCACGGCACAGGGAAATAACCTGTTCGACATGGACTTTGATCCTTGCGGTCCGTCACGCACCGCCACTGCGGCCCAGTGTGCACGTACCGGTGTGACGGCAGCGCAATATGGCGCGGCCATTCTCGATAGCCCGGCAGGTCAGTACAATTTCCTGCAAGGCGGTAACCAGAGGCTGTCGCCAGAGAAGGCCAAGAGCGCGACGGTAGGTCTGGTCTTCACGCCGTTGAACAACCTGAGCGCATCAATCGATTACTTCGATATCAAGGTCGATAACACGATCGGTATCGTCCTTCCATCCACCACCTTGAACCAGTGTCTGCTCACCGGCAGCGCCACCTTCTGCAGTCTGATTAATCGAGACAATCGCGGCACGCTTTGGCTCAATGACGCAGGCCGCATCGTCGGTACCAACGTAAACATCGGTGGCTCGGGTACCTCAGGCTATGATCTGGCGCTCAACTACAACATGAAGCTTAACGGCGGCTGGGGCCAACTTGGTCTTACCGTGCAGGCAACCCTGTTGAAGAGACTGGAGACCGAAGAGATCAAGGGGCTGGGCAGATTCGACTGCGTGGGTCTGTATGGCAACAAGTGCGGCACGCCGAATCCGGAATGGCGTAACAAAACGCGCCTGAGCTGGGCTAGCCCATGGGGTGTCGATCTAGCCATGACCTGGCGGTACATGAGCGAAGTCAAGCTCGACACCACCAGCGGCAACCCACTGTTGACCGGCTCGGTTCTGAGCGTGAACGAAAAGCTCTCTGCGCGGAACTACTTTGATCTGGCAGCGGCATGGCAGGCGACCAAGCAGATCACCCTGCGCGCAGGTATCAACAACGTGCTCGACAAAGATCCGCCGATCACTGCGGTTTCTGGCCCATCGATCTTCGGTAACGGTAATACGTTCCCGCAGGTCTACGATGCGCTGGGTCGTCGCGTATTCCTGACGGCAACGGCAAAGTTCTAAACTTGCAAAGCAATTGCTTCAGTCAAAACGGCGAACTTCGGTTCGCCGTTTTTTTTCGTCGTATTTGGGGCACCGCTGATGGAGCCCGGCGAACCTCAGCGGACAGGAACCAGCGTTGACCTCGGCCATGACCGACGAATTTTTCCGACCAAACTCATTGACAGGCGAGCCTGCTGGCGTGTTTTCGCCCCGAACACCGCGTAGATGCTGGTGTTTCCCGCTAAAGCGCAAAGTCCGCTGAATCGGCCGAAAACTGATTCATTCCGATGGCGAGAGCGGTAATCATCGCGCGCTCTGCCTCTGACAAATGCGGGTGCCAAATATCAAATATCAACACCACGCGCAGCTTGTCGCTGTCATTCCACGCCTCGTGGTTGATGGTGTCGTCAAACACCCACGCCTTCCCGGGAACCCATTCACGCACGTCGTTGCCGACGCGAAACCCGCAGCCCGGAGGAATGATGAGCGGTACATGCGTAACCAGCCGCACGTTCGATACGCCGGTGTGCGGCGGAATGCGTGTCTTTGGCTTGAGCAGGGAAAACATCGCTGCCGGCGTCCTCCCCGCCTGAACCGGTTGCGGAACCTGCCCGAGTAACGACAGCGTCAGCGGACACTTGGCGGCGTTGTCTGCAAGGACCGAACCATCCTTATAGAGGTGGAACGCGCTCCATTGTGGTGAATTGTTGAGATCTGCCCATTGATTGACAGGGGCATCCGGAGGGTAGGTGATGTACGGCGCGAAGCCCTCCTCAAGCCGCAACACATTCAGGAATTCTTCACGAATTGCGTCGGTTGCCGCCTCGATCTGGTCGAGCCATGGAAACAGTGCGCGATCAAAGAACTCGATTTGGGCCAGATTCGGATAATAGAAGACCGCTGGCTGCGCGTCGTACCGGCGCTTACGTCCGACCATGATGTCGACCGCGTCGGAAAAACGTTTCAGGTTCTCGCCACTGTTCTGTTTATATTGCCCGGACAGGTAATCGTCCAGAAACGCACCAAACTTGCGGTCATAGTTTTCCTTGAACCCGATCGCCTGTAGCACCGCAGGCCGAAGGTCAGGATGCAGCCGCTCGAGCGGTCCCGCAACGGTGGCGACGGCCGCGTACGCACCCGCCGCCCGATGCATTTTGCCTTGTCGCTCCAACAAATTGGCGCGTAGGACAAGCGCCAACAAATCCGAGGGATCGGTCGTGAGCGCACCCTTGATTGCCGCTTCTTCAGCTGATTCGTCCTTGCGACTCCGATGTACCAACGCGAGATTTACCCATTGTTGCGGGTCGCTTCCATCGACATCAACGATGCGCTGAAACGCCGTCAGCGCAGAGCCTAAGTCATCGTTGCGGAACGCGTATTTCCCCAGCGCCGTAAGCGTTGCCAGATGGTTCGGATCGATCCCGAGAATGCGGGTAAATAGCGGCAAAAGAAGGTCATTGCGTCCGGCCTGCGCCGCAACAGTTACCTCGCCTTCAAGGCGAGCAATTTCTTCCTGCCTGGCAGCGTCGGTTTGCATTCAGCGTCCTTTGGCACGAAGCCCGTACATTCAAATTTCCCAGGAAGGCAGGCTTCCACTGTGCTCATCGATGGCTTGGAACAGTGCGCAGACTTGCGCGCGCTCGGCATCGCTAAGTTCCGGTCGCCAGATTTCAAACAGCAGGACCACACGCGTTTCTTCGCTCCGATTCCACGCCTCGTGTTCGATGGTGTCATCAAACAGCCACGCTTTTCCTTCTTCCCAATCGTGCGACTCGCTACCGACGCGGAACGTGCAACGCGGTGGGACGATCAACGGCAGGTGTCCAATCAGGCGCGTATTAACCATGCCGTTGTGTGCGGGAATATGCGCGCCCGGTCGCAACACCGAGAATAGCACCGAGGGCGAACGATTCGGCATTACGCCTAGCGGCACCTCCCGCAGAGCACGCATGGTTTGTGGGCAGCGCGCCGCGTTCTCCTCAATAAGCCGACCCTGCTTCCAGAGATAAAACGCGCTCCAATCGGGATTATTCAACATTCCATCCTGAGGGTTATGCGGACGATTCGCATATCCTTCCACGTACGGGCGGAACGCGCCGCCATCTTTCAACAACTCCAGAACCTCAACGCGAATCGCCGACGTCGCCGCCTCCAGCACGCTCAACCACGGGAACTGCGCGTGATCGAAGAACTCGATCATTGGCAAGCCAGGGAAGAAATAGTAGCGGGGAGCTTGCGCATAACGGTTCTTGCGGCCAAACAGGATTTCAAGCGATTGCGAAAAGCGACCGCTCGCGACTGAATCGGGAGATCCGACCGGGCGCAGATGGCGACGGACCACCGTTTCGAATGCATCCGCGAGCCGAACGCACATCAACTCCGCGCGCGCTATTTCATCAGCCAAATCTGCAGGCATCGCTTCCCGTGGCGGTGCCGACTTGACTGCGGACAGGTAATACGCGGCGGCAGCACGTTCATCGCCTCCACGCAACAATTCATCGGCCATCAGGATGAGCGCACGCACGTTTTTCGGCTCGATCACGAGTGCTCGTTCAAGC
>JANMPY010000366.1:0-13289 GCA_031370095.1 Betaproteobacteria bacterium | reverse complement strand
CGCAATTCAGTACCGAGGCCAACGTAGGTATCTGCCGCACGCCGGTCGTCGGGCTGAAAAAAATACTGCGAGATGTCACGTTTGCGGGCAATGCGCTTGGCAATATCGGCATGCATCAGCAGCTCTTCTGCGTCAGCAGCATGCGTCGGAAAAACGGCGATGCCGATGATTGGTCGGATCGTAACGAGGTTTTCCTTGAAGCTGAATGGTGATTCAAAGACCTGCTGAATCCTGGCCGCCGCAAGCAAAGCCAGTGCATCACTTTTGAGATTAGGCAGGATGACGCAGAGTTTTTCGTCGGTGAGCTGCACGAAATGATCTACCGGACGCAATACGGCACCGACACGGCGCAGGGCGCGCTGCATGACTTGACCGGTGGGAACACCCAACATGGCGTCCAGACGATCTGACCGCGCCAACACAATAATCAGCACGGCGACAAAACGTTGCGCCATGCGCGCGTGATCGATGGCATTGGTAAGCGCTGATTTCAACTCAGTGCGCGGCAATGCCTGCGAGGCCGGCGATTCGCTTTCTGGCCCGCGCAGGGCAGCGGCGCGCGAAGTTGGCGTGTCGTTCATGTCAGGGTTACGCTAGCAGAAGGTGTATCCCAAGGCGAGGCGCTGGCGCATGTGCACTGCAGTGCCCCAGTTTTCGGACGATCACGCCGCATAGAAATCACGCGGATCGAGACCATACGCTTTGCTAGGCAGGCCGCTGCGAATGTAGACCGGCGAGTCTGACACGTCGTACAGCAGGTCAAACGTGCTCGGATTGGCCCTGACGGTCTTGTCCGGCTCGGTAAGTACCAGCACTTTCGGGCGCAGGCGTTTGAATTTACTGTGCGTGACGACAATGGCAACCTCGCCCGTCGAAAGCTCCACCATGCTGCCGACCGGAAACACGCCAATCGACTGGATAAACTGCTCCACCATGTCGGTCTGGAATTGGCTGCCGCTCCAGCTGGAGAGCATTTGTAGAGCCTGATGTGGCGAAATTACCTCGGCATATGGGCGCGGTTTGGTCACTGCGGCGTAGGTATCGGCGATGGCACCCATGCGCCCGAAAGTACTGATTTTGCCACCCATCAAATTTTGCGGATAACCACTGCCATTCATGCGCTCATGGTGCTGGGCAATTCCTTCGAGCACGTCGGGATGAATGTTCGGTGTTTCACGCAAAATGCCAAGGCCGAAATCGACGTGTTCCTTGATTTGCTCGAACTCATCGGCGGTAAGCCGCTCATTTTTTTCCAGCAATTCGCGTGGTATCTTGATCTTGCCGATGTCCAACAGCAAACCGAGCATGCCAAGCTGCGCGAGTTGCTCTTTTGGATAACCAAGATGGCGTCCGAAGGCAACCAGATTCACCGCGACGCTAATGCCGTGACTGTAGATAGTCAAATCCTGCTCGCGCATCCTCGCCACCCACATGAGCGCATCGGGATTGCGCACCATGCTGTCGACCATGTCGTCGATGACCGCTTCAACTTTGTCGAGTTTCAGATCATCGCCTGCACGAATGTCTTCGGCGATCCGGTGCAATAATTCGCTGGTGCGTTTGAACGAGTCTGCCGCCGCCGTAATTTCTTCTTCGACCGTCGCCAGATCCTCGTAGATTAGTAACTGCACCGACTCCGGGATAAACGAAGGACGCACCGCATCCTCAGGCGGGCTGACGGTTTGAGGCACCGTATCGTCGTCGTATTTGTCGGTATCGCTGCGGGCAAACATATTTGTTACGCCTTCGCGCAGGCCACCCCACAGTCCGCGCAGACCTCGTTTTGCAGCGGCGTCCGGATTGCGCTCAGCCCCAGTGTGGCGCGGAGCAGCAGATGGCGCAAGCTGTGACCGCGAATCCTGCGTAATCGGGTTGCGACTGTCCCTGATGACGGTAGCAACTTCGCCAACATCGCGTTTGTCCGGACCCGGCTTTTGCGGTGTTGCCGATGACGCTGGTGTACGACCCAGAAGGATATGCGCTGATGATGATTTTTGATCCGTCGTGGCGGCTGGTTTCGGCACACGTTGCACTTGGACGCGAGGTTCAGAACCAAGATCGCGCGGCACAAACGCCGCTTTCTTGGTCGGCGTGTCGAAATCACGCCCGACCGAACGTTGCGGGTCGATCATGACCCACTGGCAGTGCAGGCGTAATTGCTGCATTTGTTCGTCGTCTTCGAGCAAAAATCCTTGCAGTAAAAACGGCGTGTCTATCCACGGCCGATCCAAGTCGGCGATGAACATGCCTGTCTTCAAATCTTTGGTGGCAATCTTTTGATGCATCTGGCGCTGGCGGTTATTTTTATGAAAGGTGCGCTAAGAGCGAAAATTGAACAATGCTTAATATAACATTTGCGTCGGTCGGAGATTAGTGATCGGTGTGAATGTTTGTGTCGGACTGAATTCTCTGCGCCCCGGAAAAGCGTCCACAGTTTGGCAAGTCCGACGCTTTTTCGTTTATCCTGCGGCACTGTTTAACAACCTGGGCTCAGGCATCCGTGAATTTTCAATTGCTAGGCAACGATGGTGCGGCGCGGCGCGGTCGTCTGACGCTCAATCACGGCGTGGTTGAAACGCCGGTCTTCATGCCCGTGGGTACGTACGGGACGGTGAAGGGCATGAGCCCGGTTGAGCTTACCGAGATCGGCGCGCAAATTGTGTTGGGTAATACTTTTCACCTGTGGCTGCGCCCGGGGATGGAGGTGATTGCCAAGCACGAGGGTCTGCACAAATTCATGGCGTGGAACGGCCCTATCCTCACCGACTCTGGTGGCTTTCAGGTGTGGAGTCTCGGTGAACTGCGTAAAATCACCGAGGAGGGCGTGGCCTTTCAGTCGCCCGTCAATGGCGATAAGTGTTTTTTGTCCCCGGAAGAATCAATGCGCATCCAGCGTGTGCTGAATGCCGATGTCGTGATGATTTTTGATGAGTGCACCGCACACCCTTCCACACATGCCGAGGCCGCTGAATCGATGCGACTGTCGTTGCGCTGGGCCGAGCGCTGCAAAAGTGAATTTACCAAGCTACAGAATCCAAACGCATTATTCGGCATCGTGCAGGGCGGCATGTTTGAAGACTTGCGTGATGAATCGCTGGCGTCGTTGGTCGAGATTGGCTTTCATGGTTATGCAATTGGCGGCCTGTCCGTGGGCGAGCCAAAGGAGGACATGATGCGGGTGCTGGCACACACGGCGCCCAAGTTGCCTGCGAACCAGCCGCGCTATCTGATGGGCGTCGGTACGCCGGAAGATCTGGTGGCAGCGGTGGGTCAGGGCGTCGATATGTTCGATTGCGTGATGCCGACGCGGAACGCGCGCAATGGCTGGCTGTTCACGCGCTTTGGCGATGTCAAAATTCGTAACGCACGCTTTAAGGATGACATCGGCCCGCTCGACAGCGCTTGTCCTTGCTACACCTGCCGCAATTTCAGCCGCGCATATTTACATCATTTGCAGCGCACCAATGAGATGCTCGGCGCGCGGCTCAATACCTTTCACAACTTGTTTTATTACCAACAATTGATGAGCGAAATGCGCGCCGCAATTGAGAGCGCAACTTTCGCCGCATTTGTGGCCGGTTTCCATGTGGATCGAGCCAGCGGCCCTAAGTGAAGTGGTATAATTTTCGGCTAATTTGAGAGCTTGTTTTTAATTCAAGCTGTTGAATTGTCGAAAAAAGCTGCAATCTCGACTCAACGCCGAATATTTGCAAATTTGTCTGGCTGTCCTGTCGTCCTGTTTGCACCGAACATGCATTATTTTTTCTGGAGCACAAATCTCATGATCAGCAACGCCTACGCCCAAGCAGCCGCAGCGCCATCCGGCAGCGACACAATGATCGGCATGCTGCCGATTTTCGCGATGTTCATCCTGCTGTATTTCCTCATGATCCGGCCGCAGATGAAGAAGGGAAAAGAGCAAAAGCAAATGCTCGACGCGTTGCAAAAAGGTGATGAAGTGGTCGCGATGGGCATCATTGGCCGGATTGCAAAGATTGGCGATGGCTACATCGGTCTTGAAGTTGGCGACGGCAAGATCATCCACATGCAACGCCAGGCGGTCACGACGCTGCTGCCGAAGGGCACATTCAACGATGTGACCAAGTAGCATTTTTTCATTCTGCAAGTGAAATAATTTTTGAATCCCAATCGAGCTAAATGAACAAATATCCCGTCTGGAAATACGCCGTCATCGTGGTCGCGCTAGTCGTTGCGTTTCTATACACGCTGCCGAATTTTTTCGCCGAAGTACCTGCCGTGCAGGTCTCCGGCCTGCGCGCCAACAAGGCGGATGCAGACACGCAAAAGCAAGTTGAGGAAGCGCTGAAGGCGGCCAATATTGACGGTACGAAAGTGGCGCTCGATGGCGAATCATTGAAGGTGCGTTTCAAAGACGGCGAAACACAGCTTAGAGGTCGCGACGCGATTCAAGCCAAGCTGGGCACCGGCTACATCGTCGCGTTGCAATTGATTTCGAATTCGCCCGCATGGCTGTCCAGTATCAACGCGCTGCCAATGTATCTTGGTCTCGATTTGCGCGGTGGCGTGCATTTTCTGATGCAGGTCGACATGAAAGCGGTGCTGGACAAAGCGGTGGATCGCTATACCGGCGACGTGAGGGTTCTGCTGCGCGACAAGAAAATTTTCTACACCGGCATTTCGCGAGAATCAGATCGCGTGGTGGCGAAATTCAAGGAAAAGCCCGAGCTCCTCAAGGCGCAAACCGAAATCACCACCCAACTGCCGGAATTGCAATTGCGTGACACGGAAGTCAACGGCGAGTTCGTGCTGACCGCGCTGATGAAGCCTGAGACGTTAAAAAAATTGCAGGAAAATGCGATCCAGCAAAATATCACGGCCTTGCGACGCCGCGTGAATGAGCTGGGCGTATCCGAGCCTATCGTGCAACAGCAGGGTGCAGAGCGAATTTTGGTGCAGCTTGCCGGTGTGCAGGATCCGGCGCGCGCCAAGGACGTTATCGGTCGTACCGCTTCGCTCGAAGTGCGCCTGGTCGCAGAGGAGCATGCGGCATCGCGTAACTACGATGCGTTCGAGCGCTATCGCAATGAACCGGCACCGTTTGGCACTGAAAAAATAATTGATGAAAAGGGCTTTCCTGTTCTCGTTTACAAAACGATTGCCTTTACCGGGGACAAAATTACCGATGCCCAGCCTGGCTTCGACCAACAAGGCGGCGGTGGATCGATCGTCAATGTGACGCTGAACGCGGCCGGTGGCCGTGCGATGACGACGACGACGCGCGGCAACGTTGGTAAACGCATGGCGGTCATCATGATCGAGAAGGGAAAGCCTGAGGTGCTGACCTGGCCCAATATCAACAGCGAGCTAGGCGCACGTTTCTATATATCCGGCATGCCGAGCACGCAGGAAGCCAAGAATCTCGCGCTACTGTTGCGTGCGGGCGCGCTGGCAGCGCCCATGGAAATCATTGAAGAACGCACCATCGGCCCCAGCCTTGGCGCTGAGAATATCGAGAAGGGCAAGCATTCATTGATGTTTGGCTTCGCGCTGATCACGGTTTTCATGGTGCTCTACTACGCGCTGTTTGGCGTGGTGTCGGTGATTTCGCTGGCGACCAATTTGCTGCTGCTCGGTGCGCTGCTGTCGATGTTGCAAGCCACACTCACATTACCCGGTATTGCCGCGGTGGCATTGACACTCGGTATGGCGATCGACGCAAACGTGTTGATCAATGAACGCATTCGTGAAGAGCTGCGCAATGGCATGTCACCGCAAATGGCGATCCAGACCGGCTACGAGCGCGCGCTGGACACCATCATCGATTCCAACATCACCACCTTGATCGCCGGTCTCGCGCTGCTCATCTGGGGATCGGGTCCCGTGCGCGGATTCGCGGTGGTGCATTGCCTCGGCATTGTTACCTCGGTCTTCAGTGCTGTGATGGTGTCGCGCGGCATGATCAATCTGATTTACGGTGGCAAGAAAAAAGTCGCCAAACTTTCCATCGGCAACGTCGATTGGCATAAGCCTCTCAAGGCCGTTTAGCAGCAACTTTCCTGCTCGTACCTAAGCGAATCCCCAAGAAAGAAATAGCATCATGGAATTTTTTAGAATCAAGAAATCTCTTCCGTTCATGCGCAATGCAGCGGTGTTCAACGCAATCTCTTTCGTGACCTTCCTGCTGGCGGTATTTTTTCTGTTTTCGCGTGGTCTCCATCTGTCGATCGAGTTTGAAGGCGGCATGGTGATGGAGGTCAACTCGGCGACGCACGCGGAGCCGGATCGTATTCGCGAGACATTGAAAAATGACGGCCTGCTCGATATTTCTGTGATCAACTTTGGCTCGGCCAACGATGTGCAGATTCGCTTGCCCCTGAAAATGATCGATGGCGCGCAAAATCAAAATGAAGCGATGCAAAAGCAGAGTGATCGCGTGATGGCGCTGCTGAAAAAAAGTGATGCCTCCGCCACGTTAAAGCAAACGCAAATTATCGGCAGTACCGTCGGCAAAGAGTTGGCGTACGACGGTGCGCTGGCGTTGCTGGCGGTTTGTATCGGCATCATGATTTATCTGGCAATCCGTTTCGAATGGCGGTTTGCAGTCGCCACAATCATCGCCAATCTACACGACGTTGTGATCATTCTCGGATTCTTCGCTTTTTTTCAGTGGGAATTTTCCTTACCGGTGCTCGCTGCCGTTCTCGCGATCCTCGGTTATTCGGTTAACGAGTCGGTGGTGGTGTTTGATCGCGCGCGCGAAAATTTCCGAAAAATGCGCAAGGCAACCACATCCGAAATTTTTGACGCAGCGATTACTGGCACGATTTCCCGCACCATCATTACCCACGGTCTCACGCAGATGATGGTGTTGGCCATGCTGATTTTTGGCGGCCCCAGCCTGCATTACTTTGCGCTTGCGCTGACCATCGGCATCTGCTTCGGCATTTATTCTTCCGTGCTGGTTGCTTGCCCGATCGCCAAATATCTCGGCGTATCGCGCGAAGATTTCGTGAAACCTGTGAAAAAAGACGGCGACCCGGAAGTTATCTCGGCAAATCCGTAAGCGTAAGAAGCGAGCGATTCTTTCGTGGAGTGGATCGCCACCGCCATCGATCTGGTGTTGCATCTTGACCGCTACTTGTCGGTCTGGATCGCGGCTTACGGCGCGTGGATATACGTCATCCTTTTTGTCGTCGTGTTCGCCGAGACGGGCCTGGTGGTGACACCATTTTTGCCCGGCGACTCGCTGCTTTTTATTGCGGGTTCATTGGCAACGCTTGGCTCGATGGATGTTCACCTGCTGGTGCTGGTGCTGCTCATCGCTGCGGTGCTCGGCAATGTATGCAATTACGAAATCGGCCGCTATTTCGGCGCACGATTTTTTGTGAACGAAAAGGCGAGATTTCTCAATCCGCAACATCTGGAGCGCACCCACGCGTTTTTTGAGCGCTGGGGAGCGGTAGCGGTGGTGCTGGCGCGCTTCGTACCCTTCCTGCGTACCTACGTGCCATTTGTGGCGGGAATGGCCAAGATGACGCGTGCACAATACATCGCCTATACCGTGTTCGGCGCGGTCGCATGGGTTGGCTCGCTCGTTTACCTCGGCTATTTCTTCGGCAACATCCCGTGGATCAAACAGAATCAGGGCTTGTTGGTGCTTGGCATTATTGGCTTAAGCGTATTGCCGATTGTGATCGCGGCGGTCAAATCGAAATTCAGCGCGCCGGCGAAGCAGGCTTAGGAACGGCTGACGCGACAGGTGCGGTGAGGCGCGCGAAGTAAATCGCCGCCAGAAAAAAAATCAATGACAGCGCCACCTCGCCGAGCGCAAGCTTCGCCGACAAACCCTTATCCGACCATGCGCGTACCGCGCCTTCGGTGAAATAAAAGAGCACGAACATCGACGCCCATTGGTAGGTGTAGCGTTTGCCGCGCAGAACGCCGAACAATGGCAACAATAATGGCAACGCCTTCAGCGTAAGCCACGAGCCGCCCGGTCGCAGCGGCGCGAGAAACGCTTCCCACGCGATTGAAAGCGCAATCAGGCCGATGAGGCTGCCGATGGCGAGGTAGTGACAGATGCGGGCGTTTGCGTTCAATTTTTATAAATCCTGATGTTAGGCAGATGCATTGACTGACTGCGGAACTCCGATGAGTGCACGCAAATTTAATGCACCACCTTAACGCGAGATTGAGTCAGACGTCCCGACCCAGAATTGATATTCGTGGCCGCGCCAATCGTCACGGATCGCCTTATGCGAAATCCAGCTTGTCTTTTCGCTTTTGTGCGATCCTTGCGAAGAATCACCAATCGAGATTGCGTCGTGTCGAATTATCCAAGTAGAGGAGGCTACCATGAGTGATGGCTCGTTTTGTGTTGTGTTCAGTTCGAAAATGGACGCGGAATATCACCAGTTACTGGAAGGCTACTTGCAGCCGGTTCCGGATACATCGGGCGTTCCGCTGCTATGCGCATTTTGTTCTTCGGTCGCTTCCGCAGAGCCGTTCGTCCACCTTAGGCTTACGCAGCTTTCAAATCCTGGCCACATATGGAGCGTGAGGATCCCATCGTTTTTGGTTGTCGCAATTATCGATCAAAGCGAGGCAAAAAACCCGATCGGTTTCCAACTCAAAGTTGACCGATTGACGGTGTAGCGCCACTATGTGCGTTGCGTGATGCGCCGCCGCCGTTCTTCGCCACCCGCACGCAGAAACGTGAACCCCTGAATCCTGTTCCGTGCGTCCCCTGGCAGCGCGCGCAGCATTTCAGCACACCAATTCTGCATTTCATCGCTTCGACGAGGCTGTTATTGGGCATATGCAATAAGCTCATCAAATAATCAACAATTCCATCGAGGCAAGCTTATGCGATTAGCAAATTTCACTACAGCATGGTTATCAGTTGTATTTGCGTTTGCGCTCTTATCCGTTGGCGACGCGCGCGCAGACTGGTCTCTGCTCGGAAAATCAGTGACGCTATCGGGTAAGTTGAAAACCGAAACCCGCAACGTGTCCGGATTTACCGGTGTCTCGCTCGGCACGGTGGGTCTGGTCGAGATTGTGCAAGGCGACAGCGAGGGCGTAACGGTTGAAGCCGATGAAAATATTTTGCCTTACATCCTGACCAATGTGGATCGAGGCTCGCTGCAAATCCGTTTGGATAAAGTTGCGCGGACCGACGGCAATCTGCGCCTCAAAATAGTCGTGCGTGCGATCAATATCAATAATCTCGCCGTCGGCGGCTCCGGCACGATCCGTGCGGCGCGTTTGCAAACGACAAACCTTAACGCCAGCGTTGGCGGCTCCGGCAATATCAGCATCGAAGGGCTCGCGGTAAAACAATTGTCCACCGCCATCGGCGGCAGCGGCACATTTACCGCGAGTGGTGCGGCAGAGGCATTCGACATATCCATTGGCGGATCGGGCATGGTGCGGAGCAAAGCGCTGATGGCGGAAAAAGTGAGCGTGAGTGTGGCGGGCTCGGGCAGCACTGTCGTATCAGCGCGCGATGCGCTTAGCGTCAGCATTGCCGGCAGCGGCAGCGTGGATTATTACGGCGATCCAAAATTAAGCGTCTCGAAAGCGGGCTCGGGGCGCGTGACCCGATTGGGCGCGCAACTGTAGGCAATATGACTGGCGGGCGTGATCACGCGCTCCCGGTCGCACCAACGTTCAACCATCCTCGGTGGTCTCCCACGCAAATGCAAGCTGCATAGTTACGTTGTTCGCGTCTGATATGCGCGCAGCGCTGCGCCTTTTTGCAGATCCTGCTGGTCTCTCACGCTGCGGGTTTCGCGAGCCGTGCTTGGTATACACACGACGCGCCTCAACCTTCACAGCGGCGTCACGCTTGACGCTGTATATCGTATCGCGCGCAAAGCGCATCGCCTCGACGTGCTCCACAATCGGGACAGGGTAGTCAATGCCGATTTTGCAGCCGACATGCGCTTGCAGCGTCGTCGGCATCGTCCACGGCTCAAAAATATATTCGACCGGAACCCTCGCCAACGCGGGCAACCACGTGCGCACGAACCTGCCATCCGGATCCTGATCGCGCGCCTGCTTCACGGGATTGTAAATGCGTATCGTGTTGATGCCGGTAACGCCCGATTGCATTTGCGCCTGCGGGTAATGAATGCCGGGCTCATAATCGAGAAATTGTCGCGCGAGATGAATGGCCGGTTCGCGCCAGTGCAGCCACAATTGATAACTCGCAAAACTCATTAGCATCGCGCGCATGCGAAAGTTGATCCAGCCGGTGGCGTGGAGCATTTTCATGCAGGCATCAATCATCGGGTAGCCCGTTTCACCGTCACACCACGCGGCGAGTTTTAGCATTTCATCTGCAGACAGCTCACCTTCATTGCGCACGCCATCAAAGCCGCGATGCACATTACGCGTCTCTATTTCTGGCTCGCTTTCCAGCTTCTGAATGAAATGGCAGTGCCAGTGCAAACGCGCCTCGAACGATTTGAGCGAGGCCAGCATGCCGGGTGGCCGATGTTCAGGTGGGATGGCTAACAACGCGCCACGCTTTGCGTACAACGCACGGGCAATTTCCCGAATTGACAACGTGCCGTAGGCGATGTGTGCCGACAGGCGTGAGCATGCATCGCTTGCGCTGATCGGCGACGACATCGCGCTGCGGTAGTGTTGGCCACGGCTGTCAAGAAACGAGATGAGCAGATCGACGCCGCGCACGCGTCCGCCACGCTGGCGCCCAGGTTTATCGGCCTCGCGAAAGGTCACGCCAATGTCGTCAAGATCGGCGTGCGTCTGCAACGCGACATCCGGTGCGACGAGTCGCTGAGGACAAGCCACCAAAGGCTGCGACATTTTGTCGTCCCACTGTGCCGCCCAACGGTCGCGATTGGTCAGCCCGCGCACCACGCCGTGCTGCGAAAATTCGTGCCAGCGAACTTTGTGCTCGCGGCACCACGCACCAACGCGCCTATCGCGCGCAAAGGTAAGCGCGTTGCCGATTTCCTGATGGCTCACCAGTTGGAACGCACCGATTTCGCGTTGCGTCTCGGTAAGTACGTTGGGTATTTCGCCGACGCGCACGACCAATGGCGAGCCGAGCGCCGCAAGATCGCGCGCGAGTGCGGCGAGGGACTCGCGAATAAAACCCCAGTGCTGCGCGGCAAAGTCGGCACCCGAAAAGATTGATGGCTCGATCACGTACAGCGGCACCACGGGCCCGCGTGCGGCGGCAAAGGCGAGCGGCGCATGATCGGCTATGCGCAAATCGCGTTTGAACCAGATGACAGTGGGTGGAGATTGGCTCACAGTAAAACCGTGCAAGGAAGTTTTACTATCACTCCGCTTTCGTTTCCACGACGGCCGTACTGCTTTCAAACGCGACGCGTTCAACTTTGTGGCCCATATCGGCGAGCAGTTTCGGCACCGCGTTTGGGCCAACCATATGCAGCGCGCCGATGGCTGCGAAAACGCGGCGGCCTTCATGATGCAGCTTGTCGATGCTCGCTGCGAGACCGGTATTGCGATCATCATTGATGCGTTTCAAAAACCTGCGGTCGGCGTCGGTCGTAGCGCATTCACACCATTTTTCATACTGCTGCAGGTCAGTGAAATTGCTCGTCGCCCATACGCTCAGCAGGCGTGCAGTTTGCTCGCGCTGCCTGCCGGACTCGAAAAGCGTCAAGCCGCTTTCGACTGACGCGATCACTTCATCAGCGTCACCTGCAAACAATGCGCGCATCTGCAACTCGGCCGTTTCCAGACTTGTCGTTGTTTTCTTGGCACCACGCGCAAAGCCTGCCATAAAAATTTCCGAACCGTAGCCAATTTCGAACTGTGCAAAACGTGCGTCAAGCAGCGTGACGGTCACCATTTGCATGATCGGATGCATTGCTGCCAAGGCTTCGAGCGGCGCACAAACGCGCCGTGCGACGGCTTCCATGCGTTGTTTTAGCGGTTGGGGCAGCGGCACATTTTTGATGCCAGATATTGCGGGGTTTGACATCTGCGCCTGAATTTGCGGATCCAGAACGTCAAGCTCAAACGCGATCAAGTCACTGTCCCGAATCGCTGCAATTGTTTTTGGCCCTGGGAATGACCACTCAAGCTTGTTGATGTGTACCGTGCCGTAAAGAAAACCGGTGCGCCCGTTTTTTTCGAACTTCCACAAAAAGCCACGATCCTTCGCGACTTTGAAAAGAGCCTGAATTTTTTCGGGCGTTGGCTGCGTGGGCGGTGCGGGGCAGCTTTGCGACACCGTCTGCGGCTCCTTCTGCGCAATGGCGGTGGGGCAAATCAGCAGCCCTGCCAGCACGATCTGAACCATGCAAAAGCGGACAGGCGAGATGTAGATTGAGTCGAAAAAATTCATGGCATTGCTCGACAAATATTGGAACTGGCTGCCGGTCAATGACGACTCGGCAATGTGGTGTCATGATCGCATGAACGTGCTGTCGGTGGATTGCCGCAACGTGATGCCGACATTATTGGCGTCGACCGGTGGAAAGCTCTATACCGGCTACGTACAAGTCACTGCCTTATTTTCTCGAGCTTTTCAGTCCGTCATAACCCGGCAAGCAAGGCTTTAACGGGTAAGTGAATTCACATGCGAAATATGCAGTAGTCTGTCGGACTTAAGAGGGAATCGGCTGCGAACGCCAGCAACATCTTTCATGACAACCAAAAGGGAGAAACACCATGCGCTTATCGAAAGTTCATATTGCACTGAGTTCATTGCTGGTTTCATTCGCGGCAACTGCAGCCGCACCGCTACCGACTGCCGTGCCGGAGCAGGTTGGGTTCTCAAGCGTCGGCCTGGGACGAATCGATGCATTTTTTGCACGCGAAATCGCTGCTGATCGCGTGCCGGGCGCGGTGATCGCGATTGCCCGCGACGGTAAGCTCGTCCACTACAAGGCCTATGGCTTTCTGAATAAAGCGACCGGCGAGCCGATGCCGCTCGATGCGATATTCAATCTCGCCTCAATGACGAAAGTGATGTCAGCAGTCGGTGGGCTCACGTTAAACGAGGAAGGGCGGCTGCCGTTGAAGTCGCGCTTGAGCGAATATCTGCCCGCGTTTGCGAAGATGAATGTTGGCGTCGTGGGTGCCAATGGCGAAATGAAACTTGAGCCCGCGAGTCCGATTTATATCCATGATTTGTATCGCCACACATCGGGTATCACTTACGGCGGGCGCGGTGACAGCGCGATACACAAGCTCTATCCGTCCGGCTCGGCACCGGCCGCCGCACAATATTCGGGCGAAGAATTTTTAGCCAAGCTAGGCAGCACGCCGCTCTTGTATCAGCCGGGCACGGTGTGGGA
>JANMPY010000011.1:0-10216 GCA_031370095.1 Betaproteobacteria bacterium | reverse complement strand
GTGGCCCGCGCGTGCTGGTGCTGACGCCGACGCGTGAATTGTCGATGCAAGTCACCAAGGCTGCGGAGACGTACGGTCGCAACATGAAAAAAGTGAAAACGATCTCCATCGTCGGCGGCATGCCGTATCCGGTGCAAAATCGTTTGCTGAAAAGCGGCGTCGATATTCTGGTCGCCACACCGGGTCGTCTCCTCGACCAGATGCAATCGGGTCGCGTCGATTTGTCGCGTCTGCAATTGCTGGTGCTCGACGAAGCCGACCGCATGCTCGACATGGGTTTCAAGGATGACCTGGAAGCGATCGTGTCGAAATGTCCGGCCACGCGTCAGACCTTATTGTTCTCGGCGACACTCGAGCAAAACATCGTACGGCTTGCCACGTCGATGCTGAAAGATCCGGTGCGTATTGCTGTCGATAGCCAGCAATCGCGTCATGAAAATATCGAACAGCGCCTGCACTTTGCCGACGACATGGGCCACAAAAATCGCCTGCTCGACCATCTGCTGCGCGATGCCGACATGAATCAGGCCATCGTGTTCACTGCGACCAAACGTGCAGCCGATGATTTGGCCAGCAGTCTCAATGAGCAAGGCTTCTCGGTCGCCGCGCTCCACGGCGACATGAAGCAGGGCGCGCGTACCCGCACATTGCAATCGTTGCGCAAAGGTGGATTGCGCGTGTTGGTGGCGACTGACGTTGCCGCACGCGGCATCGACGTGCAGGGAATTTCCCACGTCATCAATTACGATCTGCCGCGTGCAGCCGAAGACTACGTGCATCGCATCGGTCGTACCGGTCGTGCCGGCAAGAACGGTATTGCGATTAGTTTGGCCAATGTACGCGAACATTTTCAAGTGAAGCTCATCGAGCGTTTCACGTCGCAACCGATTCCGGTCAGCGTGATTGAAGGTCTGGAGCCGAAGGCACGGGTGTTCTCGAAGCCGTCACACCCGGGCTCGCGCCCCGGTGGCCGTCCGGCAGGGCGCGCCAATGAAGGCAAGCGTCCCGGTAATTTCAGCGGTTTCGGCAAGAGCGGTAGCGGTAAGCCGGCTGGTAAATCTTTTGCCAAGCCCGCAGGTAAGGCACCTTGGCAGGGTAAATAAACAGCGCTGCGCTCAGCGCAATTAAAAAAGCCCGCTTCAAGCGGGCTTTTTTTCGCGGTCAGCTTGAATTAGCGACCCAGTCTGCAATCGCCGTTATGAGCGATTCCACCTCTCCCAACGCCGGCAAAATTCGAAACTCGATCCCCGTACGCGATTGCGTTTCTTCAATCAACTTCGGCAAATCTTTGCGCATGTGTCCGCCGATGGCAAGAAAGATCGGTGCCACCGTGATGTGCCGAACGCCCTGCGCATGCAGCGCCGTGACGGTCTCCTCGAACGACGGTTGCATGCGCTCCAGAAACGCCAACTCAACCTTTCTGCCAGGCTCCTTCGCCTGCACCGCCGCTTTGAGTTTGATGAAAGGCCCGGCCCAGCCGGGGTCGGAAGAACCGTGAGCGAATAATATTAATGCAGAGTTTTCGATAGGTGTCGTCATATGTGAATGATAGCAAACCGGGTGCATGGTATGCGGCTTGCTTAGTAAGTCGCATCATGAAATCGCGCAAGCAATCCCACTTAAGAGTCATGCTGGTCGATGAAGATCCAGATCGCGCCGCCGATATGCGTGCTGCGCTTGAAGCGAACGGCTGCGAGGTGGTCTCACGCCTTGCCTCGACGATGGAAATTTTTGAAGCGGTGCTGACCACGTCGCCGGACGTGATCATCATCGATACCGAATCACCGTCGCGCGATTCGCTGGAGAGTCTGGCATTTGTTTCGCGGGATCGTCCACATCCGATTGTGATGTTTTCGGGCGACCGCAGTAGCGGAACTATTCGCGATGCCATTCGTGCCGGTGTTTCCGCCTATGTGGTGGATGGCCTGTCTGAAGCACGGCTGCAACCGATTCTTGAAGTCGCCGTGGAACGATTCGCCGCTGAGCAAATGTTGAAGCACGAACTCGCCGACGCGAAGATGAAGCTGGCTGAGCGTAAAACGCTTGAACGCGCAAAGGGTATTTTGATGAAGCAAAAAAACATTGCGGAAGATGAAGCGTTCCAGCTTTTGCGCCGATACGCGATGGATCGCGGCATCAAAATGGCCGATGCGGCGACACGCGTGATCGACATGGCTCGCGTCATCAGCTAAGCGCTGCGCCGTCACGCGTTGATCCTGAATGGTGCATCGCAGCATCCGAGGGTCGCAGATTGGTGCGCGCGCATATTTGCGTGATTGCGCACGCAAAACGAAAAACCACGAATAGTCCATGCGAATCAATGCGCTTAAGCGCTTGACGCGTGTTGGCATCGAATTTGCATTATCGATATTGAGCAATGGCAATGCGCATCAACGTGGATGCGCGCACGGACAACGGCGTCCAGACAGGTGTATGCATCGACGGTGTGAGCCTTTAGCTCAACCCGCGCGAGTAAACATTGTCTGGACGTTTTTTATTTTGCGATTTCACTTTTTGGAGAATCGGGATGGATCATGAATCACACAACTCCACTGACGCAACTGGTACGGCTGAAAATCCACGCCGCGATTTTATTCGCGCCACAGGTGCCGTGTTTGGTGGTGCCGCGCTAATGGCAATCGTCCCGCCCGGCGTGCGCTCGGCTGCCTGGGCGGCGGGCTCGGACGCACCCGAAAAAAAGGAAGTGAAAGTCGGCTTCATTCCGCTCACTGATTGCGCGTCGGTGGTGATCGCATCGGTGATGAAGTTTGATGAAAAATACGGCATCAAGATCACGCCCTCCAAAGAAGCCTCTTGGGCAAGCGTGCGTGACAAATTGGTCAACGGCGAACTCGACGCGGCACATGTGTTGTACGGTTTGATCTATGGCGTGCAGATGGGTATCGGCGGGCCAAAGAAAGACATGGCCGTGCTGATGAACCTGAATTTCAACGGGCAAGCTATCACGCTGGCCAATAAATTCGCCGAGAAGGGCGTGAAGGATGGTGCGGCGCTGAAAAGTTTCATCGACAAAAATAAAGCCGACTACACTTTCGCGCAAACATTTCCGACCGGGACCCACGCGATGTGGCTTTACTACTGGCTCGCGACCTACGGAATCGACCCATTCAAGGACGTAAAAAATATCGTGGTGCCACCGCCGCAAATGGTGGCCAACATGCGTGTCGGCAACATGGATGGATTTTGCGTCGGCGAGCCGTGGAATAACCGCGCCATCTACGACAAGATCGGCTTCACCGTGGAAACCACGCAGGGCATCTGGAAAGATCATCCTGAAAAAACCCTCGGCACCACGGCCGAGTTTGTGAAAAACAATCCCAACACTGCGCGTGCAATGACGGCGGCGATATTGGACGCGTCCAGATTCATTGATGTGATGGCCAACCGCAAGAAAGTCGCCGAGATCATCGCTGACAAGGCCTACGTGAATTGTCCGGTTGAGGTGATCGATCAACGCTTGGAGGGCGATTACGAAAACGGCATCGGCAAAAAGTGGAAAGACCCTGACTATATGAAGTTCCACAACGACGGCACGGTGAACTTTCCGTACCTGTCCGACGGCATGTGGTTTCTCACACAGCACAAACGCTGGGGTTTGTTGAAAGACGATCCCGACTATCTGGCTGTTGCCAAACAAGTCAACCAGATTGCACTTTACAAAGAGGCGGCGGCAATGGCCAAGGTGCCTTTGCCAAAGTCAGACATGCGCACGTCCAAGCTGATTGACGGCGTGGTGTGGGACGGCAAAGACGCGAAAAAATATGCCGCATCTTTCAAGATCAAAGCGTGATGTAGTCCCGCCGAAAGTCGCACCGAAAGTAAGCCATGTCAAATGCTGCCAATGAAACTCTCACTGAACCATTGCCGACGCCGAGCGCGCATAAAGTGCCGCTTAGGCAACTCGCGGTCGTCGCCAAACCGGGCGGCAACTTTGCAGCACTCATCATGAAGTGGGTCAAGCTGGTGCTGCCGCCCGCGTTGGGCATCGCGATGTTTGTCGGCTTGTGGGCAATCATCTCGACATCAAACCCGAATCTTCCAGGCCCGGCCAAAACGTGGGCGTCGGCGGTGCAATTGTTCAGCCACCCGTTCTATCAAAAAGGGCCGAACGATCAGGGCATCGGCTGGAACATCCTCGCGTCTTTGCAGCGCGTCGGCATTGGTTTCGGTATGGCAGCTCTCGTCGGCATTCCGGTTGGATTTCTGATCGGGCGCGTGGCATTTCTTAATGGCATGCTGTCGCCGATTATCAGTCTGCTGCGCCCGGTATCGCCGCTGGCATGGCTGCCGATCGGCCTGCTGGTATTCAAAGCCGCGAACCCGGCAGCGATATGGGTCATTTTCATTTCCGCGATCTGGCCGCTCATCATCAATACTGCCGTCGGGGTATCGCGCGTGCCGCAGGATTATCTCAACGTCGCCCGCGTGCTCGACCTTTCGCCGTGGAAAATAATTTCCAAAATTTTATTGCCGGCGACGCTGCCCTACATCCTCACTGGCATTCGGCTCTCGATTGGCGTCGCCTGGCTGGTGATCGTTGCGGCCGAGATGTTGACCGGCGGCGTGGGGATCGGCTTTTGGGTTTGGGACGAATGGAACAATCTGAACGTCGAGCATATCATCATCGCCATATTTGTCGTCGGCATTGTTGGTTTGTTGCTTGAGCAGTTTCTCGTTTTTATCGCGAAAAAATTCAGCTACGAATATGTAAGCTGAGTGTAAGTTGAGTCAGGCCTGAAGGGGACATAAATTATGCAAAAATTTTTGAGTATTGAAAATGTCGGCATGGAATTTGATACCAAGCGCGGGCGCTTTGAGGCCTTGCGCGATGTCAATCTGCTGATCCAGCAAGGTGAATTCATCAGCCTCATCGGTCACTCCGGGTGCGGCAAATCGACGCTTCTCAATATGATCGCGGGTCTGCTCTATCCGACCAACGGTGTCGTGCTGTTGTCAAACCGCGAAGTCAAAGGTGCGGGACCCGACCGCGCCGTGGTCTTCCAGAATCATTCGCTATTGCCTTGGCTTACCTGTTTCGAAAATGTCTATCTCTCGGTTGAGCGCGTCTTCGCCGAGACCGAATCCAAGTCGGCGTTGAAAGACCGCACGAGTGCTGCTTTAGCGCTCGTCGGCCTGACGCACGCCGAGCAAAAACATCCCGGTGAAATTTCCGGCGGCATGAAGCAGCGGGTCGGTATCGCCCGTGCCATTGCCATGCAGCCGAAAGTGCTGCTGCTTGATGAGCCGTTCGGCGCGCTCGATGCGCTCACGCGCGCCAAGCTGCAGGATGAGCTGATGGGCATCGTTACCGAAATCAAGAGCACGGTGGTGATGGTGACGCACGACGTCGATGAAGCGGTGCTGCTGTCTGATCGGATCGTGATGATGACCAACGGTCCGGCGGCAACCATCGGTGACGTGGTGGAGGTGAAGCTCGAACGTCCGCGCGGTCGGCTCAAGCTGTTGGCCGATCCCGTCTATCTCGATTGCCGTCGGCAAGTGCTGGAATTTTTGTATCAGAAGCAGTTGCGGGTCGCAGCGTAAGCGCAGCCGACTATTTGGCCAACACGACAAGTACCACGTAGACCAGCACCACATTGACGACGAGCGAGCAGATAAACCAGATTCGCAATTTTGAATCGGCGTAGCGCTCCACCAGCGGCGTTGAAGTCGGTGGCGGCAGCGGTCGCGCGGCTCCACGCTCCAGCGCCAGCAGGAATTCCTCTGCAGTTTCGAAGCGCGTTGCAGGCTCGCGTGCAACCGCTTTCAGCAACACGTTTTCCAGCCACGCAGGAATATCCGGCCGGTAGCGTGTCGGCGACACCGGATCTCCAAAACGCGGATGCTGAAATGGCTCGACTTCGCCGTAGGGATACTTTCGCGTGAGCGCGTGATACAACGTCACACCGACTGCGTAAATATCGGATTGCGGCGTCACGGGTTCACCACTGAATTGCTCCGGCGCGATGTAGCTCGGCGTGCCCGCGCGCGTGCTCACGCTGGCCGGAGGCGACAGCCCGGAAATGGCGACGCCGAAATCGAGCAGTCGGATTTCGTTGTCCTCGCCGATATGCACGTTTTCAGGCTTGATGTCGCGATGAAGTATTGAGCGGCGATGCAGCGCGCCGATGGCACGCGCGAGCGCAATGCCGATCCGCAATGCTTCGGGAATCGAGACATGGCGATCCGCGATGAGCCATTGACCGAGCGTCGCGCCCGCGTGCCAAGTCTGCAAGTAGTAGAGCGCACTTTTCCGCTCGGGTGGGATCTCGACAACTTGCGCAAAAAATCTTGCCACTGCACGTTTTGCAAGCCAGCTCTCGTGCAGCAAATGATTGCGCTCAGTCGGATCGACACCGCGCTCCGGTATGAGCGTTTTCAACACCAGCGTGCGTTCATCATTGGTATCGGTCACTCGATAGAGCACGGTGACAGCCGAGCGATGCAGCAGCTCCTCGATGCGAAAACCATCGAGTTCCTGTCCCGGTTTCAATATTGGCGGCGGCAGCAAATCGGCACCGCGCGCAATCACGTCGATCCACTCCTCACTCGGTAGCGCCGTCACATGCATTACCACGGCACTGACGTTATCCTGACTTCCGGCGGTAAGCGCTAATTCGCACAACGCCGCAGCCGTGTCGTCCGGCGTTGCATCGGACATCAACTGATCGCGCAGTTTGCCGACATTGAGCGCTGACCATACGCCGTCGCACGCGAGCAGAAAACGGTCGCCGACTTCCAGCGCACCATCGCCGTAATCAGGCGTAATGCGGCTGTCGAGGCCGATGCCACGGGTCAGCACATGACTCATGTCGGGCCGATCCCAGACGTGGTCAGTGGTAAGGCAGGTGAGCTTTGCCCGGCGCAGGCAATAGATGCGCGTGTCGCCGACGTGCGCGAAAAAAAAGCTGCGGCCGCGTAACAACAGCGCTGACAGTGTGGTGGCCATGCCGCCCTGTTCGCGGCGGTGCTGGGCCTGCGAGATCACCCAGCGGTTGAGCGGTTGGATCACCCGGTCGAGTGCGACCAATGGCTCCCAGGTATCCGGTGTGGCGTAGTAGTCGGTGACCAAACCACGAACGCAATATTCGGCCGCTTCGCGTCCGCCGCCGTTGCCCGACACGCCATCGGCGATGACGGCCAGATGGCCTTTGCGTGCGAGCTCCTCACCGGTGGGACTAACCATGCCGACGAAGTCTTCATTCTGCTCACGCTTGCCCTGACGTGAGCAGTGACCGAAGGCAATCTCCAGAGGCATCAGTGCAGCTTTCTTTCATCGGGACAAGTGAAGAAGCCTACACTCTTGCTGCACTAATATGCGCCGCACCCCAGGTTGTGCGCCAGCGGGTTCTGACGCTTAATAAACCGATCAATGCGACAAATGCCAGCAATGCGAACATCAATAACCCCGTCTGATAGCTGCCGGTTAATTGCCGCGAATAGCCCAGGCTGGACGCCAGATAAAATCCGCCGATGCCGCCGGCCATGCCGACCAGGCCCGTCATGACACCAATCTCCTTTTGGAAGCGCTGCGGCACCAACTGAAATACCGCACCGTTGCCGGTTCCCAGTGCCAGCATGCCGACGATGAACAGGCTGAGCGCGACCCATACCGAGCTGGGTGCGCTACTGACCAGTGCCAGTACGATGCCAGCGATGATGTACATGACAGTCAGCGAACGGATGCCACCGATCCGGTCGGCCAGTGCGCCACCGAGCGGGCGCACCAGAGAGCCTGCAAATACGCAAGCCGCGGTCAGATAGCCTGCCAGCACCGGCGCGATACCGTATTGCGTATTGAAGTAGATGGTTAGCGAAGCCGCAAGTCCGACGAAGCCGCCGAAGGTGATGCTGTAGAAAAACATGAACCACCACGCGTCTTTGTCGCGCAACACTTTCAGGTAGCTGGTCAGCGGTTTTGGCGGTGGGCAGTCGGGGCTGTCCTTGGCAATCGCCCAGTAGATGAAGAGCGTCAGCGTAAGCGGAATTACAGCCAGGCCAAAAACGTTGTTCCAGCCGAACGCCAGCGCCAGCGAAGGCGCAAACAATGCTGCCAGCACCGTGCCGGAATTACCGGCGCCTGCGATACCGAGCGCGGTGCCTTGATGTTCCGGCGGATACCAGCGCGACGCCAGCGGCAATGCCACCGCGAAGGACGCCCCCGCCACGCCGAGCGCCAATCCCAGCAGCAGCACTTGTTCATAGCTATGGATGCCGAAATACCACGCCGCCAGCAGCGCCATGATGACGATGATCTGGCCGATCGCGCCAGTCAGCTTCGGCTTCAGATGGTCGACCATCACGCCCATGAAGAGCCGCAGCAACGCGCCGGATAGCACCGGTGTCGCGACCATCAGGCCTTTCTGCGCCGCGTTCAGTCCCAGATCGTTTGCGATCTGCACACCCAGCGGCCCCAGCATCACCCACACCATAAAGCTTAAATCGAAATACAGGAACGCGGCAAGCAGCGTTGGCCGGTGACCCGCATTCCAGAATGATTTGTTCATCGCTTCCCAATATTCAATGTATATGGAGCAGTACATTGCAATCCGCATGCCAAAGCGTTTACGGGGTGCGTCGCACGTTCGCGTCGCTAAAAACGTGCCGGTTTGGTGCAAAGTAGGTAATTTGTGCACCGCAATAAAGCATTTAGCTTGCAGATCGACAACCTGGCTGGCAATCCGCTGGTGCGCGCGACAGTCGTTGCGATGGCATTGTTCTTGCGAGATTTAAAGTATGAAAAAATATTTCGTGAGTGACAAATGCAGAAAATGAATCTCGTCGTCATCGGCAACGGCATGGCCGGTATTCGCGCGGTCGAAGAATTATTGAAACTCACGCCCGATCTTTACGACATCACGGTGTTCGGTGCCGAGCCGCATCCGAATTACAACCGCATTTTGTTGTCGCCCGTTTTGGCGGGCGAGCAAAGTTTGCAGGACATCGTGCTCAACGACCTCGCCTGGTACGCGGAAAATAATATTCGTTTGCACACCAGCAAAAAAGTGGTGAAGATCGACCGCAAAGCACGCGAAGTGATTGCCGACGACGGTACCCGCGAGCAATATGATCGCCTGTTGATGGCAACCGGATCGAACCCATTCATCCTGCCGATCCCCGGTGTCGCACTCGACGGCGTGCTTACCTATCGTGATATTTACGACACCGAAAAAATGATTGAAGCCGCCGGTGTTTACAAGGACGCGGTGGTGATCGGTGGCGGCCTGCTTGGATTGGAAGCCGCCAACGGTTTGAAATTGCGCGGCATGAATGTCACCGTGATTCACTTGATGCCGTGGTTGATGGAACGACAACTTGATCGCACGGCGGCGGGGATGTTGCAGAGCACGTTGGTCGCAAAGGGTTTGCAATTTCGTCTGGAAACACAAACCGAAGCCTTGCTGGGCGACAGCGAAAATGGCACCGCAGGTCGCGTCAAAGCGGTGAAGCTGAAAAGTGGCGAAGAGATCCCCGCGCAGTTGGTGGTGATGGCGGTTGGTATTCGCCCGAACACAGCGCTCGCCGAATCGGCTGGCCTGCATTGCAATCGTGGGCTGGTGGTGAATGACACCATGCAAACTTACGACCCACGCATTTACGCCGTCGGTGAATGCGTGAGTCATCGCGGCATCGCCTATGGTCTGGTCGCGCCGCTATTCGAGCAGGCGAAAGTTTGCGCGAATCATCTCGCCCAATTCGGCATCGGTCGGTACGTCGGCTCGCTCACCTCGACCAAACTCAAAGTCACCGGCGTTGATTTGTTTTCGGCCGGCAATTTCACCGGTGGTGAAGGCACCGAGGAAATCATGCTGGCCGACCCCGGTGCCGGCGTGTACAAAAAACTCATCATCAAAGACGACAAGCTGATCGGTGCGGTCATGTACGGCGACACGATTGACGGCACGTGGTTTTTCAAACTATTGCGCGACGGTACCAATGTTGCTGAGATGCGCGACCGCCTGATGTTTGGCGAATCCAATCTCGGTGACACCGGCCATCAAGGCCAGAACAAAGCGATGACGATGACCGACGCGAGTGAGGTCTGCGGCTGCAATGGCGTGTGCAAAGGCGCAATCGTCAAAGCGATCAAGGACAAGGGCCTGTTCACGCTCGATGAAGTACGCAAACACACCAAGGCATCAAGCTCGTGCGGCTCGTGTACGGGTCTCGTCGAGCAGATTTTGATGTTCACCGC